>NZ_JBITJK010000024.1:0-132815 GCF_044459945.1 Streptomyces sp. NPDC050164 | reverse complement strand
GTTCAAGCCCACCTCCTCGAACTACTCGGCATCGATGAAACCCGCCCACGCTGGCTGGACACCTCAAACCCCATGTGCGAAATCCGGGTCTAGAGGAAGTCAGCGGCGGAAGCCGCCCTCGGAGTCGATGACCTGGCCGGTGACCCACTCCGCCTCGTCCGTGGCGAGCCATGCGATGAGGCGGGCCGGGTCGTCGGGCATGCCCCACCGGCCGGCCGGGAAGAGGGCCGCGATGGTCTCGTAGTCCTCGCCGGTCATGTAGTCCGTGTCCACGGGCCCGGGGTTGACGGTGTTCACGGTGACGGCGTGCTCGGCCAGGGTCGTCGCCAGGGAGCGGGAGATGGAGGCGAGGGCGCCCTTCTGGAGGGCGTAGGCGATCTCGCCCGGCATGCCGCCTCCGAGGTCCTGGCCGGAGGTCATCATCATCACGCGCCCGCCCGGGGTGCGCGGCGGCAGCGCGGCTCGCAACCGGGCGTACGCCTGGGCCAGCAGGATCACCGAGCGGGTGTCGACCGCCCAGTGCGTGTCGAGCATCGCCGTGTCGATCTCGTCCAGGGATCCGTCGAACCCGCTCTGCGCGTGGTTGGCGACGAGGATGTCCAGACGCCCGCCGAGCGCCTCGGCGGCCCTGCCGACGAGTTCACCGGGCACGGCCGGATCGGCCAGATCACCGGGCCCGGCGACGACCCGGGCATCAGGGTCCGCGAGCACCCCGCGCACGGACGCTACGACATCCTCGGGACGGTCCGCGCCCCAGGGCTGGTCGGCATCGTGCGGCACGTGGTGATGCAGATAGACACTCGCTCCGTAGGCGGCAAGGCGCCGGGCGACGGCGTGCCCGATGCCGCCGCGCCGGCTGGCACCGGTGACGAGGGCTGTGCGGCCGCGCAGGGGCAGGGGGTCGCGGCGGAGTTCTTCGGGGCTGGGGTGGGGAAGTCGAGGCATACGATCATCGTGGCCGGGCCACACGAGCGACGCACGCGAATATCGCCGTCTACGGGCGCGGGGCTGTGCCGATATGCGGATCCGCCGCGTGGGCGCGATCAACCACAGACAACCCGCACCCGCCACACAGCCAGCACCCCACGGTCATCTGGGCGCGAGTAGCCGCAACTGGACCAAGCCCAGCCACGTTTCGGGCCCCGGCTGCACCCGAGCCGCCCGAACCGCATATCGCCCGGGCTCCAGACCCACCCGAACCCGCTCACTGCCCGAAGGCTCCGCCCCAGGCCACGCCGCGTCGAAGAGCAGCACAGCCCCCGGCACCTCCCAGTGAACCTCCGCCTCCCACTCCGCCGTATCGACAGCCACCGGCACGCTCGCCAGCAACTCGTCCTCGGAGTTACCCGCGCACCACCGGACGAACATCCCGTGGTCGGGCAGATAGGCCGTCGAGGCAGGCTCGTCGCCGAGGACCAGGGCGGCGCAGTCGCCGACCGGGAGGAGTCCGACGGAGCCGTCCACCTCACAGGCCCGGTCGTAGTCCGACGCCGTCTCCTCGCCGTCGGCACCCGCCCAGAACGGCAGAACCGTCTCGGGCACCGCTATCAGCGGCCCACCGCCCGATTCCACCCATTCCACGACGCCCGGCTCCGCGTATCGCACCATGGCGCAAGAACCTACAGGGTCAACTCCCGTCAAGGTTTCGGGGGTCAGCAGCCGCAGTCGCCGGCGCCCGCGGGAGTCGTCAGGGGATCCGGGGCACGGCGTTCGCGGCCCTGCCAGGTCTCGAACTCGAGGCCCTCGCGCACCCAGTACTCGAAGCCGCCGAGCATCTCCTTGACCTGGTAGCCGAGTTCGGCGAGGGCCAGGGCGGCACGGGCGGCGCCGTTGCAGCCGGGGCCCCAGCAGTACGTCACGACCGGCACCGACCTGTCGAGGAGTCGTCCGGCCTGCTCGCGGACGAGCGCGGTCGGCAGGTGGACGGCGCCGGGGACGTGGCCCTGATCCCAGGCCTCTGTGGAGCGGGAGTCGACCAATACGAAGCCGGGGTCTTGGCCGGCCGCGAGTGCGGCGGCGACGTCGGACACGTCGGTGTGGAAGGCGAGACCGGCGCGGAAGCGGGCGGCGGCCTCGGCCGGGGCGGCGGGGGCCACGCGCAGTACGGGATTCACGGTGGTGGTCGACATGCCGAGAAAGCTACGGCCGCTGGTCCACGCCCTGAAGTGACGATCCCCGGCATTCGGCTTGATCCGCCGGGGATCTCGCTGCTATTCCTCGGGGATGGTCGCGTATTCCCCGGACGCCACCGACTGGCGCATCCTCGACGTCCTCCAGCGGGAGGGGCGGGCCAGTTTCACCGAGCTGGCCCGTGCCGTCTCCATGTCCGCGAGCGCGGTCACCGAACCGGATGGAGGAGGCCGGGGTCATCCAGGGCTACGCGGCGGTGGTCGATCCGGAGAAGCTCGGACTGCCGATCCTGGCGTTCGTACGTCTGCGGTACCCCACCGGGAACTACAAGCCCTTCCACGACCTCGTCGCCGCCACGCCCGAGATCCTGGAGGCACACCACGTCACCGGCGACGACTGTTTCGTCATCAAGGTCACGGCACGCTCGATGCGTCACCTGGAGGAGGTGTCCGGGCGGATCGGGGCGCTGGGCTCGGTGACCACGAGCGTCGTGTACTCCTCGCCGCTCCCCCGGCGTCCCCTCGGACGCTGACCCCACGCCCCCTCGGCCGCTGACCTCAGCCCACGCCGCGCTGCCGCAGCACGGATCCGGACCTGCCCTTGACGATCTCCAGTTGGGCGTGGATCCGCCGCCGCAGGTCGGGCACGTGGCTGACGATGCCGACGCTGCGGTCGCGTTCGCGCAGGGAGTCGAGGACGTCGAGGACCTCGTCGAGGGTCTGGTCGTCGAGGCTGCCGAAGCCCTCGTCGATGAAGAGGGTGTCCAGCCGCACTCCGCCCGCCTCGTCCGTGACGACGTCCGCGAGGCCCAGGGCGAGGGCGAGCGAGGCGAAGAACGTCTCGCCGCCCGACAGTGTCGCCGTGTCCCGCTCGCGGCCGGTCCAGGCGTCGACGACGTGCAGTCCGAGCCCGCTGCGGCCGCGTCCGGTGCGGTCGTCGGAGTGGACGAGGGTGTAGCGGCCGGACGACATGCGCCGCAGCCGTACGGTCGCGGTGGCGGCGACCTGTTCCAGACGGGCCGCCAGCACGTACGACTCCAGGCGCATCCGGCGTTCGTTGTCCGCCGAGGTGCCCGCGGTGAGGCCGGCCATGCGGGCGACCCGGTCGTACTCCTCGCGCAGCGGCGCCAGCCGGCGTACGGAGGCGGTCGCCCGGGCGGAGAGCCGGTCGAGTTCGGCGCAGCGCCGGACGGCGGCGTCGTGGGCGGAGGCGGCGGCGCGCAGCCGGCGGGCCGCGGTGTCGGCGGCGAGCTGCGCCGAGGCGAGGTCGGCGGGCTGCCGCCGGGCGGCGGCCGCGGTGTCGGCCTCGGCGAGGACGGCCCGTACGGCGGCCTCCTCGGTCTGCCAGGCGTCCAGCCGGCGTTGCAGCTCGCGGTGGGCGGCCTCGTCGAGGAGGGCGGCGGCCGCGTCCCGCGGGGTGTCGAAGCCGGCGCGGAAGGCGGCGTCGGCGAGCCGGGCGTCGGCGTCCTTGAGCCGCTGGGCGGTGTCCTCGGCGGCGCGGGCGGCGTCGGCGGCGTCCGTGAGCAGCGCGGTCCGGCGCTCCAGTTGCGCGGCCCGGGCGGCGACGCTGTCCAGGGCGCCCCTCGCCCGGTCCAGCTCCTCCTCCAGGGCGGCGCGTTCGCTCTCCAGCCGCTCCCGGTGGCCGACCCGGGCGGCGCTGCGCACGGCGGCCTCCTGCCGGGCGGCGACGCGCCGCTCGTGCTCGTGCCCGGCCTGCCGCAGCCGCTCCTGCGCGGCGTGCAGCTCGGCGGCGCCCCGGCGGGCCTGCACGTACTGCTCCTCCAACTCCTCGACCTCGCGGGCGAGTTGCTCGGTGGAGATGTCACCGGCCTCGGCGGTGGCGGCGGCCAGCGCCTCCCGGACGACGCCGAGGTTCCGCTCGTCCTCGGCGCGCTGTTCGTCGGCGCGCTGGTAGGCGGCCAGGGCGTGTTCCTCGGCCTCGCGGTCGACGTGCCCGGCGACCTTGCGGGCGGGCGCGGGGTGTTCGGTGGCACCGCAGACGGCGCAGGGCTCGCCGTCGGTGAGGTTCGCGGCCAGTTCGGCGGCGATGCCGGTCAGGCGCTGTTCCTTGAGGTCCAGCCAGTGCTGCTTGGCCCGCAGCGCCTCTTCCTGTGCGGTGCGGACCTGCTCGACGGCCTTGTTCGTGTCCTCGGCGAGCTGGTCGCGCAGCCGGGCCGCCGTCAGCCGCTGCCGCGCGGGCTCGCGCCGTACGGCGAGCTGTTCGGCGAGGGAGGCGGCCTGCTGCGCGGCGTCGACGCCGGCCTGGAGGGCGGTGCGCGTCTCCTCCCAGCCGTCGAGCCAGGCCTGCGCCTCCTGGAGGACGTCGGCGTCGGCGCGTTCCTGGCGGTCCAGCCCGACGCGTTCGTCGAGGAGTTCGGCCAGCCGCCGCTCGGCGCGGCGGGCCGAGTCCAGTCCGCCCAGTTCCTCGGCGGCCCGGCGGGCGGCGGCCGCGAGTCCGGCCGCGCCCGCGTCGGCGAAGGTCTCGGGCAGCAGGGCACGCGCGCGTGCCTCGGCGGCGGCCGCCCGGCGGTGTTCGGCGTCGGCGGTCTCCCGCAGGTCCAGGGCGGGTGCCACCGCCTCGGCCTTGCGGGCGCGCTCCATGCGCTGCTGCGCCTGCCGGTACGCCTCCGTCCGCTCCTCCAGGAGGGCCGCTCGTTCCCGTGCTTGCGTGAACCGCCGCTGGAGCCGGGCGACTTCGCGTACGTCGTCGAGGGAGCGGCCGGCGGCGGCCTGCGCGGACTCGGTGTCGGCGAGCGTGCACTCGGCGACGGTGAGCTGTTCGCGGGCGGTGCTGCGGGCGACGGCGGCGGCGCCCAGCACGGCCTCGGCGAGTCCCGGTTCGCCGGGGGCCAGGTCCGGCGGCCGCATGGCGTCGCCCGCGGCCTGCTGCATGCGGTGGGCGTCGGCCAGCAGCGCGGCGTCCCCGTCCCGGACCTGGGCCTCGGTGGCGCGGCGGCGCTCGGCGAGGCGCTTCTCGACGTCGGCGAAGCGGCGGGTGTCGAACAGGCGGCCCAGCAGTTTGCCGCGGGCCTCGGCGTCGGCGCGCAGGAACCGCGCGAAGTCGCCCTGGGGCAGCAGCACGACCTGGCAGAACTGCTCCCGGCTCATGCCGAGCAGCTGGGTGATCTCCTCGCCGATCTCCTGGTGCGAGCGGCTGAGGTCCTTCCAGGCCCCGGCCGTGGTGTCGTACTCGCGGAGCCAGGTCTGGGCCTTGTCGAGGGTCGTGCCGGTGCCGCGTTTCTTGGGGCGTTCCCAGGGCGGTTGACGGGTGATCTCCAGGCGGCGTCCGGCGACGGTGAGTTCGAGGGTGACCTCGGTGCGGGTCGCGGGGGCGGCGTGGTCGCTGCGCAGGGCCGTGCCCTGTCCGCTGCCCTGCCGGGCGCCGGGGACCGAGCCGTACAGGGCGTAGCAGACGGCGTCGAGGACGGATGTCTTGCCCGCGCCGGTCGGTCCGTGCAGCAGGAAGAGCCCGGCCGCCGACAGCTCGTCGAAGTCGACGGTCTGGGTGCCTCCGAAGGGGCCGAAGGCGGTGACCGTCAGCCGGTGGAGCCTCACCGGGCCACCTCCCGTACGGTCTCGTCGGTCCGCACCGCGTCGAACGCCTCCCGCAGCACGCCCTGTTCGTGCGCGTCGGGTCCGGCGCCGCGCACATGGGCGACGAAGTCCTCCGCGATCTGCTGGTCGCTGCGGCCGGCGAGGCGCCGGGCGTACGACACCTCGGGGTCGTCCTCGGCCCGGTCGGGGTCGAAGACGAGGCTGAGGGTGTGCGGGAAGCGCTCGGCGAGCCGGGCCATGGGGTCGGCCGGGCGGACGGGGTCGGTGAGCGTCGCTTCGACCCACGCCTCCTCGTGCCGCGCCAGCTCCGGGTCGGCGAGCAGGTCCTCCAGCGTGCCCCGGATCCGGGCCAGGGCGCGTGGCACCGGGCAGTCGACGCGCTCGGCGTCGACGGAGCCGTCGGCGGCCAGGTCGACCAGCCACATGCTCTTGCGGTGGGCCGCCTCCGAGAAGGAGTAGGGCAGCGGGGAGCCGGAGTAGCGGACGCGGTCGGTGAGGGTCTGGCAGCCGTGCAGATGCCCGAGCGCCACGTAGTCGACGCCGTCGAAGACGCCGGCGGGCACCGCGGCCACGCCGCCGACGGTGATGTCCCGTTCGCTGTCGCTGGGTTCGCCGCCGGTGACGAAGGCGTGCGCGAGGACGACGGAGCGCGTGCCGGGCGCTCGCGCGGCGAGGTCGGCGCGGACCCGGTCCATGGCGGCGGCGAGCACGGCCTCGTGCCCCGCCTTCTCCACAGCGAACTCGTCCTTGACCAAGGCCGGTTCGAGGTAGGGCAGTCCGTAGAAGGCGACGTCCCCGTGGCCGTCGGCCAGCACCACCGGGGTGCCGGCCGCCGACGGCTCGGTCCGCAGGTGGATCCCGGCCCGCCCGATGAGGCCCGCGCCGACACCCAGACGGCGGGCCGAGTCGTGGTTCCCGGAGATCATCACCGTCGGCACGCCGAGGTCGGCGAGGCGGTGCAGGGCGTCGTCGAACAGCTCGACCGCGGCGAGCGGCGGCACGGCCCGGTCATACACGTCCCCGGACACGAGCACCGCGTCCACGGCCCGCTCCCGCACGGTCGTGACGAGGTGGCCGATGAACTCGGCCTGGGCGCCGAGCATGTTCACCCGGTGGAACGACCGGCCGAGGTGCCAGTCGGACGTGTGCAGCAGTCTCACGACGCCGCTCCGACCTGCATGTCTCCCCCTGCTACCGCTCCACTACCCGCGCGAGCCGGCCCGGCTCGCTGTCAGCACTCACCACGCTAACCCGTGCGGGCACCTGGTCCATCACGAACCTCGGGATGCCCCACCCATCGGGCGTCAATTCAGTTGAAATGTCCGCACACATGCCGTGGAACAGGTCACGTTGCGGTGCAGCTGCGGGCGAGAGTGGCCCTGCGGGAAGTCGAGCATGCGGACGCGTACTCGACCAGCCGGTGGCCGCAGAAGGGCACGCGGACCTCCGGCCCGGCAGCCGCGCCGAGCCGGCCCCGCCCCGGGAACAGCACGGCACGGCTCCCCCGGGACGGCCATGGGGCAGCCGTGCCAACGACGGTCCGGCTCAGCCCTGCCCCGTGTGGTCGAGGCCCTCGTGCCCCACATGGGAAACACCCCGGACGTTCAGCTCGTCCTGTACGTCGTCGAGCAACTCGCGCAGCAACTCGGCGAGTGCCTCGCGCCGCTCCGGGCCAAGGCGTTCCAGCAGCTGTGCCTCGCGGGCGAGCACCCGGTCCACCGTGCGTTCCACCAACTCGTGCCCGGCCGGGGTCAGTTCGACCAGAACCGCGCGGCTGCGGCCGGGGGCGGGGCGGCGCGTGACCAGGTTGTCGCGCTCGGCGCGCGCGACCCGCTGGGAGATGGCGCCCGCGGTCACCAGGGAGTGCCCGGCGAGGTCCCGGGTGCTCAGGGTGTAGGGCGGCCCGCTGCGGCGCAGCACGCTGAGCAGGTCCAGGGTGGCCGGGTCGACGCCCGCCTCGGCGAGGACCCGCCGGCGGTCGTCGCCGAAGTGCTTGGCGAGCTGCCAGATTCTCGTGACCACGCCGATGGAGCCCACCGGGGTCTGGGGCCGCTCGCGGCTCCAGGCAGCCGCGATGGCGTCCGCCGGGTCCTCTCCCGCCGGTCGGCGATCGCTTTCCTCTGATGCCGTCATGAGCTCACCCTTCACACCGACCTGCTACATTTAGATCTGAATTTAGCACTAAACAAACGCGCTTCGGCGCACGTTGGAAACCGAGTGGTGATATGCGCACAGAGACACGGAAAGCGAACCCGAAGGCAGGAGCCGATGCCGGGGCCGCCACCGTGACCGGCCCTCCCCGAGCCACGGGGCGGGACTGGGCGGGACTCACCGTGGTCCTGCTCGCGATGTTCATGAGCCAGATCGACATGTTCATCGTGAACGTCGCGGCTCCGGGGATCCAGGCGGACCTGAACGCCGGGTTCGGCCAACTCCAGTTCATCATCGACGGTTACGTGATCGCCTACGCAGCGGGCATGGTAACCGGCGGCCGGCTCGGCGACCGGATCGGCCGCAAGCGCACCTTCCAGTACGGCGTGGCCACCTTCACCCTGACGTCCCTGCTGTGCGCGCTCGCGCCCAGCCCGGCCACGCTGATCGCGGCCAGGGTGCTGCAGGGCCTGTCGGCCGCGGTGATGACACCGCAGGTGCTCTCGCTCATCCGGGCCGTCTTCGTGCACGAACGCGACCGCGCCCGTGCCGTCGGCGCCTACGGTGCCTCCATCGGCGCGGGCGTCATCGCCGGTCTCGTCGGCGGCGGTCTGCTGCTCGACCTCGATGTGGCCGGTCTGGGCTGGCGCATGATCTTCCTGATCAACGTGCCGATCGGCGCGGCGATCCTGTGCGCGGCCGTGCCCGCCGTCACCGAGAGCCGCAGCGCCGATCTGCCGCGACTCGACATCGCCGGAGCCGTCTTCACCGCCGTGCTGCTGCCTCTCGTGCTCATCCCGCTCATCCTCGGTGGTGAGCACGGCTGGCCCTGGTGGACGTACGTCTGCTTCGCCCTCACCGCGGCCGGCACCGTGGCCTTCCTGCGGTGGGAGCACCGGACGGAATCCCAGGGCAACGACCCGCTGCTGCCGAGCCGGTTGCTGCGGGCCAAGGGCTTCCCGCTCAGCATGGGCACCGTGCTGCTGTTCTTCTCCGGCAACGCCGGGCTCTTCCTGGTTCTCACCTTCCACCTCCAGTCGGGACTCCGGCTGACGCCACTGGCCGCGAGCATGGTCTTCGTGCCGCTCGGCCTCGGATTCATCGCCGCCTCCGCGGCCTGCCGCAGGCTCGCCGCCCGGTTCGGCATCGGGGTGTCCGTGGCGGGCGGCCTGGTCATGGCGGCCGGTCTCGCCGCCGTGCCCGCCGTCACCGGCCTGGAGAGCACGAGCCAGGCGATCGGGCTCGCGGTGGTGATGGGGGTCTCCGGATTCGGGCAGGGCCTGGTCGTCGCGCCCCTGGTGGACACCGTCCTGTCCCGGGTCCACCCGGACGACGCGGGCGCCGGATCGGGTGTGCTGAACACCGTCACCCAGGCGGGCATGGCCTTCGGTGTGGCTGTCATCGGGGCCCTGTACCGCGGCTTCCTGGGTACCAATCCCCAGGCACCGGGTCCGGACACCGGCATGGCCGACTTCGCGGCGGCCTTCGACCTCACCGCCTACGTCCTCGCGGCACTCGCCGTCGGCACGGCACTGCTCGCCGTCCGGCTGGGCCGCGTCCCCGCGAGCGCGGAAGCCGCGGGGGGCGCGGGGCCCGAGGGCGGCCAAGGCCCCATCGACCCCGCCGGGCATGTTGAGGAGCCCGTCGGCGCCGCCCGCTCCGCCGTACACCGGGAGGCGCCCGCCGTCACCGACACCGACCGATAGCCACCGTCCGCGGCGGACGGTCCGGTGCCCACCGCTGCGCCCCTTCGCCGGTTCGGCCGAGGGGGCGGGGCGCGTACCGGTGCGCAACGGACTCGGGAGTGCGCTGCGCACCGCCGTCCCGCTCCCGCTCCACCGGCACTGATGCCCGCCGGGCCGGCTCCCGGGCGCCGCGCACGTGGCTGATCGCACGTCAGGCGTCGCCGTACGCCTCCCCGCCCGGTTCGAAGCCTGCCGTTCCGGCGGTCGCGTCGGCGAGCCACGCCCGGAAGGCGTCCACGTCGGCGTCCGGCAGTGCGATCTCGATCGTGACCGCCTCCCCGTAACGCACCTCCCGCACCTCGCGCCCGGAGGTACGCAGGTCGTTCTCCAGCTTGCCGGCCCGCTGGTGGTCGACGGTGACCGTGGCCAGCCGGAACCGGCGGCGGGTGCGCGTGCCGAGGGTGTCCAGGGCCTCGCCGACCGCTCCGCCGTACGCCCGGATGAGCCCGCCCGCGCCGAGCTTGACCCCGCCGTAGTAGCGGGTGACGACGGCGACGACGTACCGCATCTCGCGGCGCAGCAGCATCTGGAGCATGGGGACGCCGGCGGTGCCGCCGGGTTCGCCGTCGTCGCTCGCCTTCTGGACCGAGGCGTCGGCGCCGATGACGTAGGCCCAGCAGTTGTGGCTGGCGTCGGCGTGCTCCTTGCGGAGCGTGGCGATGAAGTCCTGCGCCTCCTGCTCGGTGGCCGCCGGGGCGAGGGCGCACAGGAAGCGGGAGCGGTTGACCTCGGTCTCGTGCACGCCGGCGCGGGCGACCGTGCGGTATTCGTCCTGCATCGGGCCAGCCTATGCGCGGGCCCGGTGCTAATTCTTCGCGCCCCGGGGCACGATCATGGAGGTGAGCAGCGCGGTGTCCGGGGTGAGGGCCCGCCAGGTCGTGCCGTACCAGGACAGTACCGCGATGGCCGAGGTCGGGAACTTCGTGCGGACCCGCTCCAGGGTGTCGTCGAGGCCGTCACCGGCGAGCGCCAGGACCAGTTCCTCCAGGCCCGGGTTGTGCCCGATCAGCAGCAGCGTCTCCACCTCGGCGGACACCTCGTGCACGACGGACAGCAGACCGGCGGGGCTCGCGGCGTACAGGCGCCGGTCGTACCGGACGGGCGGGGGCGTGCCCCACTCGGCGGCGGCCAGCTCCCAGGTCCGGCGGGCGCGTACGGCGGTGGAGCACAGCGCGAGGTCCGGCAGGCAGTCGGCCTCGGCCAGGGCCTGTCCGGCCGCGGGGGCGTCGCGGCGGCCGCGCGGGGCGAGCGGGCGCTCGTGGTCGGCGACGTCCAGGGGCCAGGCGGACTTGGCGTGCCGCAGCACGACCAGGCGGCGCAGCGGGCCCGCTCCCTTGCGCTCGATCATGACGGGGCTCCCAGGTCGCGGGTGAGTTCCAGTCCGAGGAACCGGTCGGCGTAGGCGTACGTCTCGAAACGGGCGCCGTCCGGCAGGTCCGGCTCGTGCTCCACCCGCCGCAGCTCGTCCAGCACCCGGGGCACGTCCAGATCGTCCTCCCAGGCATCGCGCAGCCGCCCGCGCACGTCGTCGGGCACGGGCCGCGAGGGCCTTCGGGCCCAACGGGCGACCGCGCCGCGCCAGCGGGCCAGGGTGGCCTGCGCCTCGTCGAGGACGCCCACGTCCAGCCGGACGGGCGCGCCGTGATGCCGGGTGAGCAGGGCGAGACGCAGGACGGTGGGATCGACGCCGCCCAGCGGCGCGGGGTCCACCGACTGGCCGTCCGACGGGTCCGGTTTCGCGGACCTGCCGTCGGCTGGCAGATCTTCCTCCGTCGGCTGGCCGCTCGGCGGGCGTGACTCCGAGGACAAGTCGGCGGGCGAGCCCGGCTCCGCCGGATGGCCGCCTGGCGGGCCCGGCTCCGCCGGCTGGGCGCTCGGCGCGCCTGACTTCGCCGACTCACCGACCGACAGGCTCGAAGCCGCCGACTCACCGGCTGGCAGGCCCGACTCCGCCGGGTGGCCGTTCGGCATGTCCGCGCCCGCCGACTGCCCGCCAGGCCGGCCCCGCTCCGCAGACTCACCGCTCCGCAGTCCCGAGCCCGCCGACTCACCGCGCCGCAGTCCCGAGCCCGCCGACTGGTCGCCAGGCCGACCCGACTCCGCCGGCTCACCAACCGACAGGCCCGACTCCGCCGAAACGTCGTCCGACCTCCCGGCTTCCCGCCGCCCTTCGTCCGACGCGCCCGGCCCCGCCGCCTCCACGGGGGCGACAGCGATCCGCACGCCGTCGGGCGCCGCCCCGCCCTCGGCGGCTACATGGACGACCTGGGCCTCGCCCAGCCCGGCGCTGACGTCGGGGCTGTCCTCGAAGGGGCGGATGCCGAGGGCCGCGGCGTCCGCTCGCAGCTCCGCCTGGCGGCGCCCGCCGGTCAGCAGGGCCCACACCGGTGTGCCGCCGAGCTCCAGCGCTCGCACGAGCAGGTCCGCCACGAGCAGCACCCGCAGATCCGTCGTGTCGGAGCCGGGCGCGTGTACCTCGACACGGGTCAGGCCCCGGCGGGCCGGAGCGGCGTCGACCGGCTCGCCGGTACGGGCGTCGATGATGCGCAGCACTAGGCGAGCGTAGGCCGGGTGGGCGGGCACACGCAGGCATGTGCGGCTTTTTCCGGCCACCGTGGCGGGAACACCCCACCAATGGCGTGCCGGCGGCCGCCCCACCCACGACACACCGGCCGCTCAGACCACCACGGCCCGAATCGCCCTACGCCTCCTCACCCCAGCGTCCCCAGGAACCGCACATGAGGCCGCCGCTCGGGGCCGTCATGGCTGACGGCGGCCCGCACCCCGTACACCTCGGCGATGAGTTCCTCCGTCAGGACATCGCCCGGAGCGCCACCCGCCACGACCCGCCCCGCGCTCAGGACGACGACCTGGTCGCAGTACATCGCCGCGAGGTTGAGGTCGTGCAGGGCGACGACGGTGGTGACCGGCAGGCCGGTGACCAGGGCGAGCAGGTCGAGCTGGTGGTGGATGTCGAGGTGGTTCGTCGGCTCGTCCAGGAGGAGTTCGCGGGGCTCCTGGGCGAGCGCGCGGGCGATCTGCACCCGCTGGCGTTCGCCGCCCGAGAGGGTGTGCCAGGGCTGGTCGGCGCGGTCGGAGAGGCCGGTGCGATCCAGGGCGCCGCGCACCGCACGCTCGTCGTCCGCCGAGCCGGGAGTCCAGGCGCGGCGGTGCGGGACACGGCCCAGCCGTACGATGTCCGCGACCGTCAACCCGACCTGGGTGTCGGCCTGTTGCTCGACCACGGCGAGGCGGCGGGCGACGGTGCGGCGGGGCAGGTCGCCCAGCGGCGTGCCGTCGAGGGTGACAACTCCGGCGGTCGGCGTGAGCAACCCGGCCAGCAGCCGCAGCAGCGTGGACTTGCCGGAGCCGTTGGGGCCGAGGACGCCGACGGTGGAGCCGGTCTCCGGCGCGAGGACGACGTCGTCGAGGATCAGGCGCCCGTCGGCACGGCGGCCGACCCGCTCGGCCCGCAGCCCGGCACCGCTCTTCGCCGCCCCCACCCCGCTCACCGCACCCTCCGCGTCCGGTACAGCACCGCCACGAACGCCGGTACCCCGATCAGCGACGTCACGACTCCCACCGGCACTTCCTGCGGATCCAGGACCGTACGGGCGAGCGTGTCCACCCACACCAGGAACACCGCACCGGCGAGTGCGGTGACCGGCAACAGCCGGACGTGCCCGGGACCGGCCAGGGCCCGCGCGGCGTGCGGCAGGACCAGCCCGACGAAGCCGATCGCCCCGGCCGAGCTGACCAGCGCGGCGGTGAGCAGGGCCGTGACGCACAGCAGCACCAGCCGGGTGCGGGCCACGGACACCCCGAGCGCGGCCGCCGCGTCCTGCCCGAAGGCGAAGGCGTCGAGGGTACGGGCGTACGACAGGCAGACCACCAGCGTCACGGCCAGGACGGACAGGCACAGCCACACGTCGGTCCAGCCCGCGCCGCCGAGCGAGCCGAGGAGCCAGAACAGCACGCCCCGGGTCGTCTCGGCGTCGGCGGCGGTCATCACGACGAAGGAGGTGAGCGCGGAGAAGAGCTGCATGGCGGCGACGCCCGCGAGGACGACCCGGTCGGTGGTGCCGCCGAGGGTGTGGCTCAGCAGCAGCACCAGCGCGAAGGACACCAGGGCGCCGAGGAACGCGCCCGCGGACACCGAGACGGCACCGCCGCCCACGCCCAGGACGACGACCACGACCGCGCCGGTGGAGGCGCCGGAGGACACTCCGAGCACGAACGGGTCGGCGAGCGGGTTGCGCAGCAGCGACTGCATCACCGCCCCGCAGACGGCCAGTCCGGCGCCGCACACGGCCGCGAGCAGGGTGCGCGGCAGCCGCAGCTGCCAGACGATCCCGTCGCGGATCGGCGTCAGATCCGAGCTGCCGAGCCCGAGGTGGGCGGCGACGACGGACCAGACGTCCGCGACCCGGATGTCGGCCGGGCCGACGGTGATCGCCAGGGCAAGGGAGACGGCCAGCAGCAGGAACCCGCCGGCCCCGAGCGCGGGCCCGCGGACGGTCACTTCACGAGCCCGAACTCGCGCAGTCCGGCGGCGACCCGTTCCACGCCCTCGACCGTGCGGATGGTCGGGTTCATGGCCTGCCCGCTGAGCAGTACGTACCGCTTGTGCTTGACCGCGTCCATGTTCCTGGTGACCGGGTTGGACTCCAGGAAGGCGATCTTCTTCGCGGCGGACTCGGCGGTCTGCGACTTGCGGGTCAGGTCGCCGATGACGAGCACGTCGGGGTCGCGGTCGGCGACCGTCTCCCAGTTGGTCTGCGGCCACTCCTCGTGCGTGTCGTCGAAGACGTTCTTCGCGCCGAGGGCCCGGGTGATGATGCCGGGTGCTCCGCAACAGCCCGCCATGTAGGGGGACTCGGAGTTGGCGAACCAGTACAGGAGGGTGACGTCGGAGGCGTCGATGCCGTGCGTGGCCTTCGCCATGCGGCTCTGGAGGGAGGCCACGAGCCTGTCGCCCCGTTCCTTCACCCCGAACACGGTCGCCAGGTCGCGTACCTCGCCGTAGACGGTGTCGATGCCCAGCGCCTTGTCGCGCGCGCCGTCGCCGCCGCCGGAGTTGTCCTTGCCGGCGCAGTCCGACGGGGAGACGTACGTGGGCACGCCGAGCTTCTCGAACTGCTCGCGGGTGGCGACGCCGCCCTTGCCGAGGGTGGAGACGAAGGACGCCGCGACGAAGTCGGGGCCGGTGTCCAGGACCCGTTCGAAGGACGGGTTGTCGTCGGCGATGCGCGGCACCTTCGCGTTGGCCTTCGCCAGCCCCTTCATCACGGGGTCGGTCCAGGTGGCGGTGCCCGCGAGGCGGTCGGCGAGGCCGAGGGAGAGCAGGATCTCGGTGGTGCCCTGGTTGAGGGAGACGGCGTGCCGCGGCGCGGCCTCGACGCGCACCTCGTGGCCGCAGTTGTCGAGTGTGACGGCGGCTTTCACGGTCGTGGCCTTAGAGTCGCCGCAGCCGGTCAGGAGCAGGGAGCCGGCCGCGAGCAGGACGGCGGCACGGGCGGGTGTGGCGAGGGGCACGGGAACCAGTCCTCAGTCGTCGAGGGCTCGATCGCGGAGCCCGGTCGTACGGTGCTCCCCCGCCGCGAACGGCCGCGGGGGCCGCCAGCAGGTCTTCGGACTCGGGTTCGTCCGGTGCGAGGCGCCTTCCCGGACGTCACACACGCCGTCCAGTGGCCGAGGCCCCGCCCGTCCCCCTCACCGCTGCGCGTCAGTTCCGGATTCGCACCGGATTCCCTGACCCACGTACATGGGTTCGACTGGCCTCGGCAAGCTATCACGGAGGGCGCCGGGGAATCACCGCGGACCGTACGTCGTTGTGGGGACAGCAGTTCTTCCGCGACTTTCGAGGAGGCCGCCGGTGTACGGCGACGAGGCAACAGTCCGCAGGATCCTCACCGAGCTCGGCGACACCTGGGCCGTGGTGGGCCTGTCGTCGAACCAGCGGCGCGCGGCGTACGGCGTCGCCGCCGTGCTCCAGCGCTACGGCAAGCGCGTCGTGCCCGTGCACCCCAAGGCGGAGACGGTGCACGGCGAGCAGGGGGACGCCAGTCTGGCGGACATCCCCTTCGACGTGGACGTCGTGGACGTGTTCGTGAACAGCGATCTGGCCGGAGCCGTCGCGGACGAGGCGGTCGCCAAGGGCGCGAAGGCGGTGTGGTTCCAGCTCGACGTCATCGACGAGGCGGCGTACGACCGGACCCGCGCCGCGGGGCTGGAGATGGTGATGGACCGCTGCCCGGCGATCGAGATCCCACGACTTCCTCATCACCGCGTACAGAATTCCTGAAGCCCTTCCCAGGAAATGCCCGCGCCGGGTCAAGGCTGCACAACTCGTCTTCTACCGCTGGATAATCGATTTCTAATCTGAGGCCTCTTGCTCGCCGAACTCCTTGAGTTCATTTATGAGAGGCCCGTGAATTCATGGTAAGAGACGGCCTCCGCCGGGATGTCGGACTGATCGGGCTCATGTGGGCGTCGGTCGGCTCCATCATCGGTTCCGGCTGGTTGTACGGTGCCGAGAAGGCGGTCGTGGCGGCCGGTCCCGCGGCGATCCTGTCGTGGCTGATCGGCGCGGTCGCGATCGTGCTCCTGGCACTGGTGCACGCGGAACTGGGCGGCATGTTCCCGGTCGCGGGCGGCACAGCACGCTATCCGCACTACGCGTTCGGCGGTCTGGCCGGCATGTCCTTCGGCTGGTTCTCCTGGCTCCAGGCGGCGACCGTGGCACCGATCGAGGTCGAGGCCATGATCGGCTACGCCGGGCACTATCACTGGGCGCAGGGCTTCCAGCACGCCAAGGACCAGACGCTGACGACGAGCGGGTTCGTCGTCGCCGTGGTCCTCATGGCCGTGTTCGTCGTCATCAACTTCCTCGGCGTGCGGATCCTGGCGCACACCAACAGCGCCGCCACCTGGTGGAAGGTGGCCGTGCCGCTGGCCGCGATCTTCATCATCGCGGCCGGCAACTTCCACCCGGGCAACTTCACGGAGCACGGCTTCGCCCCGTTCGGCGCCCACGGCGTGCTGAGCGCCGTCAGTTCCAGCGGCATCATCTTCGCCCTGCTGGGCTTCGAGCAGGCGATCCAGCTGGCCGGCGAGAGCCGCGACCCGGCTCGTGACCTGCCGCGCGCGACGCTCGGCTCGGTCGCCATCGGAGCCGCGATCTACGTCCTGCTCCAGATCGTCTTCATCGCCGCCCTGCCGCTGACCGCCTTCGCGCACGGCTGGACCAAGCTCGACTACCCCGGCCTCAGCGGCCCCTGGGCGGGACTGGCCACCCTGCTGGGGCTCGGCTGGCTAAGCGTGGTGCTGTATCTGGACGCGGTCGTCTCCCCCGGCGGTACCGGCCTGATCTACACCACCGCCACCTCCCGCGTCTCCTACGGCCTGGCCCGCAACGGCTACGCGCCGAAGATCTTCACCCGCACCGACGCGCGAGGCGTGCCGTGGTTCGGGCTGATCATCTCGTTCGTGACCGGCGTGATCTGCTTCCTGCCGTTCCCGAGCTGGCAGCAGCTGGTCGGCTTCATCACCTCGGCGAGCGTGCTGATGTACGCGGGCGCCCCGCTGGCGTACGGCGTCTTCGCCGACCGGCTGCCGCACCGCGAACGCCCCTACCGACTGCCCGGCGGGAACGTCGTCTCCCCGCTGTCGTTCGTGGTGGCCAACCTCATCATCTACTGGGCCACTTGGGACACGCTGTGGCGCCTCGGTGTGGCCATCGTCCTCGGTTACGTCCTGCTCGGCGGATACGCCTGGTACGCCACCAGCAAGGGCCTGCCCGACGCACCCCGGCTCGACTGGAAGGCCGCTCGGTGGCTGCCCGTCTACCTGCTGGGCATGGGCGTCATCTCCTGGCAGGGCGGCTTCGGCGGCCAGGGACACATCGGACTGTGGTGGGACATCGTCGTCATCTCGGTGTTCTCCCTGGCGATCTACTACTGGGCCCGGGCGTCGGCGTCCCGGCCGGAGGAGATCGAGCGGAGCATCGGGGAGGTGGCCGTCACCGAGGTGGCCGTCCACTGACACCGCCCACCCGCGGCCGGCGCCTCCATAATGAGCGCATGCCCCACGCCTCCCGGGCTCCCGGCTCCGGCGCCCCGCAACGCTTCCCGGTCGTTGTCGTGGGCGCCGGCCCCGCGGGGCTGACCGTCGGCAACATCCTGCGGGCGGCGTCCGTGGACTGCCTGGTGCTGGAGACCGAGACCCGCGAGTTCATCGAACAGCGGCCCCGGGCCGGAGTCATCGAGGAATGGGCCGTGCGGGGCCTGGAGAAGCGGGGCCTCGCCCGGAACCTGCTGGACCGCGCGGAGCTGCACACCGCGTGCGAGTTCCGCTTCGACGGCGAGCGGTACCGGTTCCCCTACGGCGAGCTGACTGGCAGTCATCACTTCGTCTATCCGCAGCCGTTGCTGGTGACGGACCTGGTGCGCGAGTACGCCGACATCCGCGGCGGACGGATCCGTTTCGGGGTCCGGGACGTGCGGGTGCACGACATCGACACCGACCGGCCGTCGGTGTCGTACACCTGCCCGGAGACGGGTGAACACCGGGTGGTGCACTGCGACTTCGTGGCCGGCTGCGACGGGGCGCGCGGGGTGACGCGGGCATCCCTGCCGCCGGAGCGGGTCCGGGTCGCGCGGCACGACTACGGCATCGGCTGGCTGGCCGTGCTCGCCGAGGCGCCGCCGTCCGCCGACTGCGTGCTGTTCGGCTGCCACGCCAAGGGGTTCGCCGGACAGATGCCCCGCAGCCCGGAGGTGACCCGCTACTACCTCCAGTGCCCGCCGGGCGACGACCCGGAGAACTGGCCGCACGAGCGCGTCTGGGCGGAGCTCCAGGAGCGGCTCGGGGCGGCCGGTGTGCCGCCGCTGGCCGAGGGGCGGCTGATCGAGAAGCGCGTGCTGGACATGCACGACTACGTGGTCGAGCCGATGGTGTCCGGCCGGCTCTTCCTCGCCGGAGACGCGGCCCATCTGGTCGCCCCCATCGCCGCGAAGGGCATGAACCTCGCCCTGCACGACGCCTTCCTGCTCGGCGACGCCCTGGTGGCCCGCCTGACCGGTGGGGGCGAAAGCGGCCTCGGCGGCTATGCGCAGGCGTGCCTGCGGCGGGTGTGGGACTACCAGGAGTTCTCGCAGTGGCTGTCCGAGGTGTACCACGGCACGGCGGCGGGCGACCCGTTCCGCGCGGGCATCACGCTGGCCCGGCTGCGCCGCCTGTTCACGTCACCCGCGGCGGCCGCCGCCTTCGCCGAGCAGTACCTCGGGACGGCCGCGCGGTACTGATTCAGTCGTGGACGGGCCGGTCGGTGAGCCGGTGGTCGGCCACGTTCAGCGCCTCGTCCACGAGCCGGCGCAGATGGCCGTCGCGGAGCGAGTAGATCACCCGGCGGCCCTCCTTGCGCGTGATCACCAGGCCCGCCAGACGCAGTCGCGCCAGGTGCTGACTGACGGCGGGCCGGGCCGCCCCGCACCTCTGAGTGAGGGTCGTGACGTCGGCCTCTGTCTCGGCCAGCGCGTGCAGCAGGGCGAGGCGGGTGCGGTCGCCGAGCAGGGCGAGGAGTTCGGCGGCGAGCGCGAACTGTTCCTCGCCCGGGCTGCGCGGATGCGCATCGTGCGCAGATGACAGGTGCATGCGTGCGCTCATACGCACATAATGGCCCCATGGGCGTGGGCACGTCCACTCGCACGCACCGGAAGGGGACGCACGTGAGCGACCGGCACCAGCACTCCCACTCTCACGACCGGGGACACCGGCATGGCCTCCGGCACCGCCTCTCCCACCTCCTCACGCCGCACTCCCATGAGACGGCCGACAAGGTCGACCCCGCACTGGAGTCCTCGGCCCGCGGGATGCGGGCGCTGTGGGTCTCGCTCGCGGTGCTCGGCGTGACGGCGCTGGCTCAGGCGGTCGTGGTGGCCGTCTCCGGCTCGGTGGCGCTGCTCGGGGACACCGTGCACAACGCCGCGGACGCGCTCACCGCCGTACCGCTCGGCATCGCCTTCGTACTGGGCCGGCGCGCGGCCACCCGGCGCTTCACCTACGGCTACGGGCGGGCCGAGGACCTGGCGGGCCTGGTGATCGTGCTGACGATCGCCGCGTCGGCGGCCTTCGCCGGCTGGACGGCGATCGACCGCCTCCTCGACCCGCGCCCGGTCCAGCACGTCCCGGCGGTCGCCGTTGCCGCCCTCGTCGGGTTCGCGGGCAACGAGTGGGTGGCCCGCTACCGCATCCGCGTCGGCCGTGCGATCGGCTCGGCCGCGCTGGTCGCCGACGGACTGCACGCCCGCACCGACGGTTTCACCTCGCTGGCCGTGCTGCTGGGCGCCGGCGGATCGGCCCTGGGCTGGCAACTGGCCGACCCGATCGTCGGGCTGGCGATCACGGCGGCGATCGCGCTGGTGCTGCGGGACGCCGCGCGGGAGGTGTTCCGCCGGGTGATGGACGCGGTCGACCCGGCCCTGGTGGACCGGGCCGAGCGGGCGCTGACCGAGGTCGCCGGGGTGCGCGGGGTCGGCGAGCTGCGGCTGCGCTGGATCGGTCACCGGCTGCGTGCCGAGGTCGCGGTCGTGGTGGACGGTGACGTGACCGTACGCCAGGCCCACCGCATCGCCGTCGACGCCGAGCACGCCCTGCTGCACGCCGTGCCCCGCCTCACCGCGGCCCTGGTCCACGCCGACCCGGAACCGGCCCCCGGCGAGGCCGACCCGCATCTGCCGCTGGCCCACCACGCGGTGGCCTAGGTGTGCTGTTCGGGGACGTTGGTGACAGGCGACACGCCTTGAGCGGTCCTTGAAAGAGGTGAGGGCCCCTGGTTTCGGTGTGGATTGCGACATCTACAACCGGCATCCAGGAGGCCCTCGTTGTCCCACCGTAATGCCCCGCTGACTCCGACCGGCAGGCTGCGTCTGGCCCGGTGTGCCGTCGACTGGCCCGGTGTGCCGTCGACGACGGCTGGCCGCTTCGGCGGGCCGCGGAACGCTTCCAGGTCAGCCACACCACCGCGGCCCGCTGGGCAGGCCGCTACCGGCTGCACGGCACAGCCGGCATGCAGGACCGCTCCAGCCGCCCGCACCACCAGCCCTTGCGCACCCCGGCCACGGTCGAACAGCAGGTCGTCCGCCTGCGCTGCGAGCACCGCATCGGCCCTGTCCGGCTGGCCGCCCGATGCGGCATCACCGCTTCCACCGCCCACCGCATCCTGCGCCGTCACCACCTGCCCGCCCTGGCAGCCACCGACCGGGCCACCAGTGAGCCCGTCCGCCGCTACGAACGCGCCCAGCCTGGCGAACTGGTCCACATCGACGTCAAGAAACTCGGCCGCATCCCTGACGGCGGCGGCCACAAGGCGCTGGGCCGTGCGGCCGGCAGCCCGAACAAAGACCGCCGCAACGGCGCCGGATACGCCTACCTGCACACCGCCCTGGACGACCACTCCCGCCTGGCCTATACGGAAGACCTGCCCGACGAGACCGCCCCGACCTGCGCAGGCTTCCTCACCCGCGCCACCACCTGGTTCACCGAACGCGGCATCACCGTCGAACGGGTCCTGACCGACAACGCCTGGGCCTACACCAAGAACACCTGGCGCCAGACCTGCCACGACCTGGGCATCAGCCCCCGCTGGACCCGGCCCTGGCGGCCCCAGACCAACGGCAAGGTCGAACGCTTCCACCGCACCCTGCTCGACGAGTGGGCCTACCACCGGCCCTACACCTCAGACGCCGAACGACAGGCCGCATTCCCCGACTGGCTGGACTGGTACAACTACCACCGCCCCCACACCGGCATCGGCGGCCACACCCCAGCCAGCCGCGTCACCAACCTGCCCGATCAGCACACCTAGGGGGTGTCCGCAAAGAACCTGCCCCTCAGGCGACCCCGAGCCCCTCCAGCACCACCGCGCCCGGCAGTTCCGCGAACGCCTTGCCCGGCACCAGCAGCTTGCCGCGCCGCCGGCCGCTGCCGACCAGCACGTACGGCAGGTCGACGACGGCCGCGTCCACCAGCACGGGCCAGCCGCCGGGCAGTCCGAGCGGGGTGATGCCGCCGTACTCCATGCCGGTCTCCCCGGTCGCCGTGTCCATCGCGGCGAACGAGGCCTTGCGGGCGCCGAGTTGGCGGCGTACGACGCCGTTGACGTCGACACGGGTGGTGGACAGCACCACGCACGCGGCGAGCGTGGACTCGCCGCCACGCTTGCCCGCGACGACCACGCAGTTCGCGGACTGCTCCAGCAGCTCCCGCCCGTAGTGCTCCACGAAGACGGCCGTGTCGGCCCACTCCGGGTCGGTGTCGACGTAGAGGATCTGGTCGGCGGGGACGCTGCCGCGCCAGTGGCGTACGGCGTCGGCGACCGGGCCGGTGAGCTCGTCGAGGCAGGCCGGGGCCGGACGGGCGTCGTCGAAGTGTCCGATGGGAGCGCGCATAACGGCACGCTAACAACACCGGACCGCCCTCGGACCGGGCGTCTCAGGTCACGGGCGGCACCGAGACGGCCATCATCATCTCCATCGGAACGTCGCCGGTGTTGCCGTACGTGTGCGGGAGGTTGGCCTCGAAGGACACGCTCGCGCCGGCGGGGACGCGGTGCTCCACGCCGTCGACGGTGAGCGTCAGCTCCCCGGCCGTGACGTGGAGCAGCTCCATGGTGCCGGCGGGGTGCGGGTCGGACGGGCTGTTCTCGCCGGGCATCAGCCGCCAGTCCCACATCTCCAGCGGGCCGGGCGCCTCGGTGCCCGCGAGCAGCCGGTTGTAACTGCCTGCCTCGGTGTGCCACAGCCGTACGGCCTGCTCGGCGGGGACGATGCGGACCCTCGGGCCCTGCTCGTAGTCGAGGAGGGTGGTGATGCTGACGCCGAGCGCGTCGCCGATCTTGACGACGGTGCCGAGGCTGGGGTTGGTGCGGGCCTGCTCGATCTGGATGAGCATGCCGCGGCTGACACCCGCCCGGGCGGCGAGCACGTCCAGGGTGAAGCCGCGCACCGCGCGCCAGTGCTTGACGCTGCGCGCCAGGGACTGGGTCAGCAGGTCGAGGTCCGACACATTCCATCCAATATTCTGCATGCCATAGTGCAGCTGGCTGCACTATGGTGTGGTTGACCTGAGCGTTCACTGAACTGTACTGCGCGGCCCGTCGCCGGGTTCAGGACTCCGGTTCCAGCTCGGCGAGTCCGGCCGCCGTCTCCTCGTCCAGGTCCGACAGGGCGCACAGCTGCTCGGGGGTGACGCCCTGCGGTATCGGCACCGGCGGCGGCGTGCGCAGGGGCGGCTGCCAGCCGTCGGCCGGTGTCCAGCGCCGTACGACGCGCGCCGGCGCACCCGCCACCACGGAGTGATCGGGCACCTGGCCCCGGACGACCGCGCCCGCGGCCACCACCACGTTCCGCCCGATCCGGGCACCGGGCAGGATCACCGCGCCCGTGCCGATCCAGCAGCCGGCCCCGATCTCCACCGGCTCCATCCGCGGCCACTGCTTGCCGATCGGCTCGTGGGGATCGTCGTAGGAGTGGTTCGTGGACGTGACGTAGACGTACGGACCGAAGTAGCAGTCGCTGCCGATGGTGACCGTCGTGTCCGCGATGACGTGACTGCCGCGGCCCAGGACGACGCCGTCGCCGATGCGCAGGATCGGGTCCGGGCCGAGGTCGAGGTCGGGCATCAGGCCCGCGGTGAGGGTGACCTGCTCGCCGATGATGCAGTGGGCGCCCACGTGGATCCAGGGTTCGCCGAAGACCGTGCCGAGCGGGAAGGCGAGTCTGGTACCTGTTCCCATCGCGCCGAATCGGTAGCGCCCGGGATGTTCGGCGGTCACGGAACCCGTGCGCTGCACCCAGGCCCAGCCCGCGTGGACGGCGCGCTGCGCGAGGCCGCGCCGCCAGGATGAGAACGTGTTCTTGCGCTTCGGCACGAGGTCACCGTACTCAGCGGTAGCTCACCCCGCGGGGTCGGAGGCCTGTGATCTTCGCCCCATCGAGTGTCGTACGGTTTGCGCGTTGTCTACGACGTTTCTGGAGGCGGACATGGGACAGCGGGCGATGATCACGGGTATCGGCGGCAGGGAGCCGCAGGTCGATCCGGAGGCGTTCGTGGCGCCGACGGCTTCGGTGATCGGGGGCGTGACGCTGGAGGTGGGCGCGAGTGTCTGGTACGGGGCCGTCCTGCGCGGTGACGTCGAGACGATCTCCGTCGGCGCGAGCAGCAACGTTCAGGACAACTGCACCCTCCATGCCGACCCGGGGTTTCCCGTCACGGTGGGTGAGCGGGTGTCCATCGGGCACAACGCGGTGGTGCACGGGGCGACCGTCGAGGACGACTGTCTGATCGGTATGGGGGCGACGGTTCTGAACGGGGCGGTGATCGGGGCCGGGTCGCTCGTCGCCGCGCAGGCGCTGGTGCCGCAGGGGATGCAGGTGCCGCCCGGGTCGCTTGTCGCCGGTGTGCCGGCCAAGGTCAAGCGGCCCTTGACTGAGGAGGAGCGGCAGGGGATCACCCTCAACGGCACGATGTACGCCGAGCTGGCCAAGGCGCACCGCGAGGTGCATGCGTAGGTTCGCGGAAACCTACTCGGCGGCGACAGCGGGTGCTGCCTTCTTCGCCTTGCGCTTGAGGACCAGCATGGAGGTGAGGCCGACGAGGACCGCCGCCACCAGGCCCAGCCAGGAGAAGCGCTTCAGCCAGGACTCGGCGACGATGCCCACGTAGTAGATGACCGCCGTCGTGCCGCCTGCCCAGACGATGCCGCCGAGGATGTTGGCGATGAGGAACTTCCAGTACGGCATGCGGAGCACACCGGCGAGGGGGCCCGCGAAGATGCGCAGGAGGGCGACGAAGCGGCCGAAGAAGACGGCCCACATGCCCCACTTCTCGAAGGAGCGCTCGGCGGTGGCGATGTGGCCCTCGCTGAAGTGCTTGGGGAACTTCTTGCCGAGCCAGGCCAGCAGGGGGCGGCCGCCCTTGCGGCCGATGGCGTAGCCGATGGAGTCGCCGATGATCGCGCCGGCCGTGGCACTGGCGCCGAGGACGACGGGGTCGATGGCACCGTGCTGGGAGGCCAGCAGCGCGGAGGAGACCAGGATGATCTCACCCGGCAGCGGGATGCCCAGGCTTTCCAGGCCGATGACCAGTCCCACCAGTGCGTAGACGGCGACCGCGGGTACGGTCTCGAGCCACTCCTGGACGTGCAACGCCGGATCCTTTCCCTGTGCTTCCCTGCGTGCACGGGAAGCCTACCGGGTGACAAGACGTCCCCTGCGACTCAGGCGTTCCAGTTCCACTCGGCGACCTCGGGCAGGTCGGTGCCGTGCTCACGGATCCAGGCGTGGTGGCGGGTGCGGGCGTCGGCCATGCGCTGGCGTACGGCCGTGGCGCGCACCGCGAGGCCCGGGACGCGGTCGATGACGTCCATGACGAGGCGATAGCGGTCGAGGTCGTTGCGGACGACCATGTCGAAGGGCGTGGTGGTGGTGCCGGCCTCCTTGTAGCCGCGCACGTGCAGGTGCTGGTGGCCGGTGCGGCGGTAGGCCAGGCGGTGGACCAGCCACGGATAGCCGTGGTAGGCGAAGATCACCGGCTTGTCGGTGGTGAAGAGGCCGTCGTACTCGAAGTCGTTCATGCCGTGCGGATGTTCCTCGCGGGGCAGCAGCCGGGCGAGGTCGACGACGTTCACCACGCGGACCGACAGGTCGGGCAGGTGCCGGCGGAGCAGGTGCGCGGCGGCCAGGATCTCCTGGGTGGGGACGTCCCCGGCGCAGGCCAGCACCACGTCGGGTTCGCGGGAGCCGTCCTCGGTGCCGGCCCACTCCCAGATGCCGGCGCCGCGGGCGCAGTGGACGCGGGCCTCGTCCATCGACAGCCAGTCGAAGCAGGGCTGCTTGCCGGCCACGACGACGTTGACGTAGTCGCGGCTGCGCAGGGCGTGGTCGGCGACGGACAGCAGGGTGTTGGCGTCCGGCGGGAGGTAGACCCGGACGACCTCGGGGCTCTTGTTGAGGACGTGGTCGACGAAGCCGGGGTCCTGGTGGGAGAAGCCGTTGTGGTCCTGCCGCCACACGTGTGAGGTCAGCAGATAGTTGAGGGAGGCGATGGGGGCGCGCCACGGCAGTCGCCGGGAGGTGCGCAGCCATTTGATGTGCTGGTTGACCATCGAGTCGACGATGTGCACGAACGCCTCGTAGCAGGAGAACAGCCCGTGCCGGCCGGTGAGCAGATAGCCCTCCAGCCAGCCCTGGCAGAGGTGTTCGGAGAGGACCTCCATCACCCGGCCGTGCCGGTCGAGGTGCTCGTCGACGTCGAGGGTCTCGGCCTGCCAGGCCTTGCCGCTGGCGTCGAAGACGGCCTGGAGCCGGTTGGAGGCGGTCTCGTCCGGGCCGACCAGGCGGAAGTCGCGACGCCCGGCGGTGTCCCGCATGACCTGGGCCAGGAGGTCGCCGAGGACGCGCGTGGGCTCGTGCAGGGTCGTGCCGGGCTTGTCGACGGGGACGGCGAAGTCGTCCAGGGACGGGATCGGCAGGTCGCGGACGAGCAGCCCGCCGTTGGCGTATGGGGTGGCGCCGAGCCGCCTGCTGCCCTCGGGGACGCAGGCGAGGACGTCCGCGACCGGCCGGCCCTCGGCGTCGAACAGCTCCTCGGGCCGGTAGGAGCGCAGCCAGGCCTCCAGTTGCCGCAGGTGTTCCGGGTTGTCGTGGACGCCGGCCAGCGGAACCTGGTGGGAGCGCCAGGTGCCCTCGACCGGCTCGCCGTCGACCTCGGCCGGGCCGGTCCAGCCCTTCGGGGTGCGCAGCACGATCACCGGCCAGTGCGGGCGCCCGGTCACGCCCTCCTCGCGGGCGGCGCGCTGGGCCTCGGCGATGCGGTCGAGGGCGGTGTCCATCGCCCGGGCCATCGCGCGGTGGACGACGGCGGGGTCGTCGCCGCCGACGTGGATCGGCTCGTGGCCGTAGCCGCGCAGGAGCGCGTCGAGCTCGGACTCCGGGAGCCGGGCGAGCACGGTCGGGTTGGCGATCTTGTAGCCGTTGAGGTGCAGGATCGGCAGGACGGCACCGTCGTGGACGGGGTCGAGGAACTTGTTGGCGTGCCAGGAGCCGGCCAGCGGGCCGGTCTCGGCCTCGCCGTCGCCGATCACGCAGGCGACCAGCAGGCCGGGGTGGTCGAGGGCGGCGCCGTAGGCGTGGGCGAGGGAGTAGCCGAGTTCGCCGCCCTCGTGGATCGAGCCGGGCACCTCCGGGGCGACGTGGCTGGGCACGCCGCCGGGGAAGGAGAACTGCCGCAGCAGCAGCTCCATGCCCTGCGCGTCCCGTGTCACGTCCGGGTACTTCTCGCTGTAGCTGCCCTCCAGCCAGGAGTTGGCCAGCACCGACGGGCCGCCGTGGCCCGGGCCCCAGATGCACACGGCGTCCAGCCCGCGGTTCTTGATCACCCGGTTGAGGTGCGTGTGGACGAGGTTGAGCCCGGGCGAGGTGCCCCAGTGGCCCAGCAGTCGCGGCTTGATGTGCTCGGGCCGCAGCGGCTCGGTCAGCAGGGGGTTCGCCAGCAGGTAGATCTGTCCGGCCGCCAGGTAGTTGGCGGCCCGCCAGTGGGCGTCCAGCGTGCGCAGTTCCTCGTCGGTCGGTTGCGTGCTGGTGTCCAGGCGCGGGGCCTCGGGCATGAGTGACTCCCTGGGTTCTGCGACGGCCTCAGGAGGAGTACCAGTCTGTTCCGGTTCGATGCCCGGCGCCTCCCGGCCATGTGCCGCCCGCTGTGCGGTACGCGCCGCGTCAGCCGCCCACCCGTACGCTCGTCCGCAGCCGCAGATCCCGTGACGACGCCCCGATCCCGCCCGTAGCGCCTGGCCAGGTCGGGGTCGAAGGCGGAGGCCAGCAGGACGGGGGCGGGCAGGGCGGTGGCGTGCCGGGTGACCCGGACACCGGCCGGGCCGTCGGCGAGCCGCAGCGGCGGGATGCCGAGCCGCTTCACCCCGGGGACGTAGCCCGCCTGTCCGAGCGGGCTCGGGTCGGTGGCGCCGTGCAGCAGGGAGATCTTCTCGTCGAGGGTGAGACGCGCGAGCAGCCCTTCGACGCGGGCGCCGACGCCCGGGCCGTGCCCGTCCCGCGCGTGGGCACGGGACGGGCACGGTGAGACCACCGGTGGCCGCCGCGGCGACGGCGATCGCTCCACCGAGCAGACGCAGGGCGGACCGCCGGGGGAATCGGGGGACGGTGTCGGTCTTGCAACGCACTATGCGCCAGGCGGGTCTGACACCTCGTCGGACAGCACCGGCGGACCGCCTGAACCACTCGCCGAGGACCCGGGGGGTGGGCCACCCGATCGGGTGACACGACGGAGGGCGTCGCGTGTGACGGCGGGGGCCGGGGGCGGCCTCGGGAATGACTCGGGGAGACCGGGCCGGCCTCGGAAACGGCCCCGGCCGACCGGGCCAGTGACGCCGGAAGGCCGCACTCGGGAACGGGTTTGGCTGCCCGGCCGGTGACATTGGAGGAGCCCAGTCCTCGGGACCTGGGCGACCTGGCCCTGCGGACGCCCGGAGGCCCGCCCCGGGATCGGGGCGGCATGACCCGGCGGAAACCCCGGCGCCCCGTCTACCGGAGCGCGGAGTGGAGCGTCGTCGTCACGGCCGTGGTCACGGTGGCCGGCGCTGAAACGAGTGCGTCGGTGTGGGGCGCCGGACCGAGTACGTCGGTGTCGGGCGCGCCGGTGTCGCCGGGGGCCCCTCCCGGTTCCGCTGCGTCGCAGCAGTCCGCCCGGGCGAACCGCGTCTCGTACCGCTCCTGCGGCAGGGCCCCGGACTTGCTCTGCGGAGGCTCGGGCCGATGCCCGGGCGGGGCGTCGTCGTACGGCTCCTCCTCCCTGCGGCTCTCCTTCTGGCCGCTTTCCTTATTACGGCTCCCCCGGGGTGTGTCCTGGCTCCGCCGCTCCCCCGGCTTCTCCGCGTCGCCGCCGGGAGCAGCCTCCGGTTCCAGCGCCCATCGCTGCGCCTCGGACCCGTCGCGCCCGGCGACGATCACGTTCCGGCCGTTGCCATGGGAGACGGCCAGCCCCTTGCCGCCGCGCGGCAGGAGTTCGCCGCGCACGGTCAGGTCGTAGCGCACCACTCCGGCGTGCACGAGGCAGCCGGTCAGGACGACCGAGCCCTCGGCGGTGTCGGAGCCGAGGCAGAGGGTGGGGTCGGCGGCGACGCGCAGCATGCCGTCGTCGTGGTACGACCACTGGAGGGACCCGGCGGCGGAGCAGGAGGTCAGGACGGCCCGGGCGTCGGCCCGGGCCCGGCCGCCCCGGACGTCGAGGCACAGGCCGGCGTCGAGGTTGCGCAGTCGCCCACGGGCCACTTCGGCGGGGTGACCCGCGGACGCGGCCGACGGGAGGCCGGCCGGGGAGGTTCCCGCGGAATCCGGGGCGACGGAGTGGCCGCTGACCGCTCCCCAGGTGGCCTGGGGAGCGACGGTGCCGCCCTCCTCGGTCCAGCCCCTGGCGGCCAGCACTGTCGCGAGCAGCACGAGGGAGGTCACCCCGACCGCGGCGGCCAGCGCCTTCGAACGTCTCCTCGACGGCCCGAGCCGGCCGCCCGCCGGCAGGGCATGGGCCCGGAGCCGGTGTCGGCCACCGGCCGGGACCGCGGGCAGGGCGCCCCGGCCCCCGTCGCGGCCCGGCCGTGATGCGAGGTAGCGGCGGGCGCCCCAGCCGAGCACGGTCTCGACGAGCAGGTCCTCCAACCCGCCCTCGAAATGGCTGAGTTGTTCGGCGGCGTGCCGGCAGTAGCGGCAGGCCATCAGATGCCGTTGCACATCCGGCAGCAGGGCCCCGCCGCGGCGCATCGGAACGTCCAGCAGACGGTTGTAGAAGCGGCATTCCCGCGTCGGCGCGAGTTCCCGGTGGGCCCGGACGCAACCCGCCCGGAATTGCTCGCGCGCCTGCTCCAGCGCGGTCGATGCGGTACGGACGTCCACTCCCAGCAGACCGGCTGGTACGGATATGGGCTCGGCCTCGACCTCGGTGTGCCAGAGCAGGCATTGGGAAGCCCCCGGAAGGGCCCGGAATGCGCGCTCGGCGAGCCGCCGCCTTTCGGCTGTCACGGACCGCGCGGCACGCAGACCGCGGGCGCCGACGGGTTTGCGGAGTTCCGGCAGCACTCCGGAAATGCCGTCGTCCGCGGCCCACTCCCCGACCGTGTCCCGCACGGCCGCGAGCAGTCGCGGGCGCAGGGCGCCGCCGCCCGGCCGGGCGAGTTCCCGGCGGAACGCGGCGGCGGCGGCCATCGACGCCGAATCCTGCGAGGAGGCCAGGCAGATCACGGCGTACTCGTACACCGCCCGCCAGTGCCGGGCCAGCAACAGCGCGGCGGCGCGTGGGCCTTCACCGGTATCACCGACCCGGGCGAGGAGATTGCGATCGGAATCCGCGGGTCCCGCTCCCGGGCGCGGCGGGTACGGCGGACGTGGGGGGTGAGGGGACTGCACTGAACCATTTCCTTCCAGCCGCAGGACGGCAGGCGAATTGCGCGTCCGTCGGAAAGCAGGTGCGTGATTGGTGCATACCTATGCCGCGTCAGCTGCGGACTCGGCTGTGAGGCGGCTCACTTTCGCACACGCGACTCACAGGTAACAAGGAGTTCGATGACCCAAGTTCAAAGCGAGGGGAATTCAGATATGTTACCGGCGGTATCCGCACCGGTTTTCGAGAACCACTGCCGCGATCGTTCTCAAGTTGTGTGCAGCCAAAGACGGTTGGTCCACGAAATCTCCAACTCCACAGCCCGCTCCCATGTGACTCTCGGCGCGCTCTCATCTCCGCCCGCCAGCATGGGCCGCATGATCGCCCCCCACTCTTCCACCCCGGTCACCCCCGCCCGCACCGTGCGCAAGGCGGTCGTCCCGGCCGCCGGTCTCGGCACCCGCTTCCTGCCCGCCACGAAGGCGACGCCCAAGGAGATGCTGCCGGTCGTCGACAAGCCGGCCATCCAGTACGTCGTCGAGGAGGCGGCAGCGGCGGGACTGGACGACGTCCTGATGGTCACCGGCCGGCACAAGCGGGCCATCGAGGACCACTTCGACCACGCCTTCGAGCTGGAGCAGACCCTCGCGGCCAAGGGCGACACCGTGCGGCTGGACACGGTGCGCGACCCGGCGCGGCTGGCGAGCATCCACCACATCCGGCAGGGGGAGCCGCTCGGCCTCGGCCACGCCGTGCTGTGCGCCCGCCGGCACGTCGGCGACCAGCCCTTCGCGGTCCTCCTCGGCGACGACCTGATCGACCCGCGCGAGAGCCTGCTCAGCCGGATGCTCGACGTCCGCGACCGCCGGCTCGGCAGCGTGGTCGCCCTGCTGGAGGTCCCACCGGAACAGATCCACCTCTACGGCTGCGCGGCCGTGGAGCCGACCGGCGAGGAGGACGTCGTCCGCGTCACCGGCCTGGTCGAGAAGCCGGGTCGGCGGGACGCGCCCAGCCGTTACGCGGTCATCGGGCGCTACGTCCTGGACCCGGCCGTCTTCGACGTCCTGGAGCGCACCCCGCCGGGCCGGGGCGGCGAGATCCAGCTGACCGACGCCCTCCAGGAACTGGCCGCGGGCGGCACGGTGCACGGAGTCGTCTTCAAGGGCCTGCGCTACGACACCGGCGACAAGGCCGACTACCTGCGCACGGTGGTCCGGTTGGCCTGCGACCGCCCCGGCCTGGGGCCGGAGTTCGTGGCGTGGCTCAAGGAGTTCGTCGCCGGCCTCGACGGCGCACACCCCGCGCGGCGGGACGTCGCAGCCTGACAGCGGGGACGCCGCAGCCCGGCAACGGGACATCGCAGCCCGGCATGCGAGAGCCCCGGCACCCGGCCGGGGCCCGCTCACACGACAGCCGGATCAGCCGTTGGGACGCAGCGTCCACACGACAGTCATCTCGCCGGTCACCGCACCATCGGCCCGCTGGATGGCGATGGCCACCGGGAACTCCGGGCGCTCGCCCGCGTCCAGCTCCGCGACGACCTCGGCGGCCGGACGACCGAGGGTCGCGGTCGCGGTGACCGCACCCATTGCCAGCTTCTTGTAGGAGATCTCGGCGCTGACGGCGAGCGGCACGGCGCGCGAGAGCTGGTCCCCGAACGCGGCCAGCACGATCGCCCCGCTCGCGGACTCGCCGAGCGTGAACATCGCCCCGGCGTGCGGCCCGCCCACGTGGTTGTGGTATTCGCCCTGGTCCGGCAGGGACACCACCGCCCGCTCCGGCGTCGTCTCGAGGAACTCGAGGTTGAGGGTCCGGGCCATGGGCACCGTGGCGGCGAGCATCTCGCCGATGGACATCTGGTCTGCGCTCATGGCCGCATGTTACTCACGAGTAGAGACGGCTGGCCAGGTCCGTGTGACGACCGCCGCACCGGTCCTCGCCCCAACCGTCCGCGCCGCCCCGTTCGCGGGTTGCTACGTCTCCGTCCACGGGCAGTGACCGAATCGTGTCCGGAGCGCGGCTAGGGTGGCTGCCCATGTGGCCAGGACAGCAGCCGCCCGGGGGCGAGCAGAACCCGCAAGCGAACAACCCGTACCAGCAGCCGGGGTACCAGCAGCCGAATCCGTATCAGCAGCCGGGCTATCAGCAGCAGCCCAACCCCTATGGGCAGCAGCCGCAATGGGGTGCCCCCGGGCCGGCCGGCGCGCCGCAGCCCCCGCAGGGCGGTGGCGGCGGCAACCGGACGAAGTTGGTCGCGATCATCGCCGCCACGGCGGTGGTCGTGGCGGCCGGTGTCACGGGCTTCCTGGTGCTGGGCGGCGACAAGGACGACACGGCGGACGGCGGCAAGGGCAAGAGCGAGAAGAACACGGCGCCGGCGAGCCCGTCCGCGAAGCCGAGCGCACCCGCCACGGGCGGCGACAACCCCCGCGGCGGCGAGGAGGAGAAGCCCACGGTCAAGGGCTGGAAGGTCGTCATCAACCCCAAGTGGGGCACGGCCTTCGACGTCCCGGCGGACTGGGAGGTGGCGTCCCCGACGTCGTACGTCTTCTTCGAGGACGAGAAGTCCGACGACGGCAAGCCGCTCATCCTCATGTCGGCGCCGGCCTTCTACAAGTCCGAGTGGTGCACGAGCGACGACAACAAGGACGGCAGGACCGAGAGCGAGTCCCTGGCCGGGGCGGGCACCAAGGGCGCGGACGGCGCGAAGAACACCGACGAGGTCGCGCTCAACCAGGCGGCCTCGTGGGTGTTCGGCGGCTACACGCAGCCGGACAAGAAGAGCGTCAAGACCGACGAGAAGGCCGTGCCCTACACCACCGCCGCGGGTGTGAAGGGCAGCGTCGCCTGGGCGTGGTCGGAGAACACGCCCGACAAGGGCAAGTGCGCGAGCGACGGCAAGGCGGTCACGTTCGGCTTCAAGAACTCGGCCGGCGACTTCGTCGCGTGGAGTTTCTTCGGGGCCAAGGGCGTCAAGGGCGAGGTGCCCAAGGAGACCATCATGAAGATCCTCAGCACGGTCCGGCTGCACGGGGAGCCGACCGGAGGCTGACCCGGAAGCCGAACGGGCCCGCCCCCGGCATGGGTCGGGCCCGGCTCACCGGAACCCCGGGACGACGCGCACCGGATCCCCGGGACGACGCGCAAATGGTTTGGCAGGGCGCGGCCCTGGCCGGTGCCGCGGTCGGCTGTGCCATGGTGGCCGCGATCGGGCCGGCTGAGTGCTCGCGGCGGACGCGGCTGCTTCGCCCTCGCCGGTGCGCTGCGGGCTTCCTCGACGTAGGCCACATCCCGCCGCGCGCACCGGGCGGCGGTCTGCTCGCCGATCTGCGGGAGGGCTGGCGGGAGTTCTCCGGCCGGGCGACACCGCCGACATCCGTATTCCTGGATGGCGGCCCTGCACCAGGAGCGTCCGCGCTGTGCGTACCGGACGTACGCGACCTGCGGCGCGGGACGACACCGGTGACCCAGGGCGGCACCGAGCACGCGTCAGCCGATACCGAACGCCCCGTCGGGGGGCTCGGGTGACGGCACGGCGTCCTTGTCCCGCACCGCACGCGCGTCCCCGATGAACTCTCGCAGGGCGGCGCCGTGTTCGACCCGGGCCGGGAAGGCGTCGGCAGCCATGAGCCGGCCCAGGGCGGCGACGTCCACGGGCTCGTGCCCGGCCACGAGCACCGCGTTCCCGAACCGCCGCCCACGCAGCACACCCGGCTCGGCGATCAGCACGAGCTCCTCGAAGGCGGCGGCCAGGGTGGCGAGTTGCGACCGCAGGAAGTCGAACGGCGCAGCATCGGGGAGATTGGCGAGGTAGACCCCACTGCCCCGCAGGACCCGCGCGGCCTCCCGCACATAGGCGACGGACGTGAGATGCGCCGGAACCCGCGAACCGCCGAACACATCGGCGACGATCACGTCGGCCGAGCCCCCGGCGGCGTTCTCCAGCCACCTCCGCGCGTCCGCCGCGTGCAGCGCGACCCGGGCACCCTCGGGCAACGGCAGATACTCGGCCACCAGCTCCAGCAGCCCCCGATCGGCCTCGACGACGTCCTGCCGGGACCCCGGCCGGGTCACGGCCACGTACCGCGGCAGCGTGAGCGCGCCGCCACCGAGGTGCAGCACGTCCAGGGCACGCCCCGGCTCCGCGACCACGTCCAGCGCGTGCCCGAGCCGGCGCGCGTACTCGAACTCCAGATGCGTGGGCTCGTCCAGATCGACATACGACTGCGGCGCCCCGTCGACGGTCAGCAGCCAGGCCCGTTCCCGGTCGACGTCGGGCATCAGCTTGGCGGTTCCCTGATCGACATCGCGGGTCACGGGGATGGGCTCGCTCACGTCACCATTGTGCGACAGGGCAACGCCGCCAGGGGCGCGGGGCTGTGCTGACGTGCGGCTCCGCCGCGTGGGCGCGACCAGCCCGGACGGCCCGCAGTCCCCCACAACCTCAACCCACCACGGTCACGGTCCCGGCCCCCACCGTCCGCCCGCCCTCACGAATGGCGAACCCGAGCCCCGGCTCCAGCGGCACCTCCCGACCCAGCTCCACAGTCATGACCACCGTGTCCCCGGGCCGCGCCACCGCCACCTCACCGAGGTCGACGTCCCCCACCACATCCGCCGTACGGATGTAGAACTGCGGCCGATACCCGCTGGAGACAGCCGTCGTACGCCCGCCCTCGCGCGCGGACAGCACATACACCCGCGCCGTGAAGCGACGACTCGGCACCACACTCCCCGGCGCAGCCACCACATGCCCCCGCCGGACGGCGTCCCGAGGAACCCCCCGCAGCAGCAGCGCCACGTTGTCCCCGGCCTGGGCCTCCTCCATCGGCTTGCCGAAGGTCTCCAGCCCCGTGACCACCGTCTCGACAAAAGCCCCGAGCACCTCGACCTTGTCCCCGACCCGCACCACGCCCCGCTCCACCGCACCGGTCACCACGGTCCCCCGCCCGGTGATGGTCAGCACGTTCTCCACGGACAGCAGGAACGGCGCGTCCAGATACCGCTCCGGCATCGGCACATACGTGTCCACCGCGTCGAGCAGCGCCTCGATAGACGCCGTCCAGCGCGGGTCCCCCTCCAGCGCCTTCAGCCCCGAGACCCGTACGACGGGTACGGAGTCACCGCCGTAGCCGTGCGCGGTGAGCAGGTCGCGCACCTCCAGCTCGACCAGGTCGGTCAGCTCCTCGTCGCCCGCGTCGGCCTTGTTGAGGGCGACCACGATGTGGTCGACGCCCACCTGCCGGGCGAGCAGCACGTGTTCGGCGGTCTGCGGCATGATCCCGTCGAGCGCGGAGACGACGAGGATCGCCCCGTCGAGCTGCGCGGCGCCCGTGACCATGTTCTTGACGTACGTGGTTCGTCCACCCTGTCATACTGGCACTCGACACAACGAGGGGCGGGAACGTGGAGGAGATCGACCTCTATCTACGCCGGAGCAAGATCACGCGTCAGGGTGTGGAGGCTCTCACCTTCAAGACGCAGGAGGAGCGGGGGCGGGCGTGGGCAGAGCAGCATAACTACCGGGTGCGGAAAGTCTGGAAAGACAACCTCAGTGCGTGGACGGACGTCAAGCGTCCCGATTTCATCAAGGCGCTGGGAGCGCTAAAGCGAAAAGAGGTGCCGGCGCTCTGGTGCTACGCCGTGGACCGCTTCGACCGCAAGGGCGCCCTCTCCGTCGTTCAGCTACTCGACGCCGGCGCCCGAATCATCTTCGACTATGAGCGTCTCGACAGCGCCATTCCGCGCGACCGGGAACGAATCATCACCGACGCCGAACGAGCAAAGACGGCGTCGGACCTCCTCTCTCATCGAGTCCGGGACACAAAGCAGGGCCAGCGACGCAGAGGGGAATGGCTCGGGGCTGCACCGTACGGACTGCGCAAGGACAAGCGCGGCAAGCTGCACCACACGAAGGAGTGGGACAACGTAATCCGCGTCCTCACCGAAGCCGCGGACGGTATCGCGCCCCGGGGCATTGCGCGCGCGTTGACGGCCGACCGAACGACGGCGCCAAAGGGCGGGGCATGGGGTGCGTCGACCGTAAGGCGCATCATCTACAACCCCGTTTACGAGGGGTGGCAAGTCGTCGCCCTGTCCCGCAAGCACACGTGGCCCATCGCGTACCGCGACGAGGTAGGCAACCGCGTTTCCGTATTCGCTGACGGAGTGAAGCCCGCACCCCCGGACCTCGTGGCGAAGGCACGTCGAGTGCACGCCGGACATCAGCGCGGAGCGTTGGGGCCACGCGTCGGCAAGGCGTCCCACCTACTGACGGATCTCCTGCGGTGCGCGGGATGTGGCGCCAAGATGCCGACGAGTGGTCGCTCCTACGTCTGCAACGGCCACGCTATGGGCAAGCCGTGCCCTGCGCCGGCTTCCGCCATGCGGGCGCGTATCGAGGCCTACGTGTATGCGGAGTGGCTCGCGCAGGTGAGCTCAGCAGACGTCGAGTCGGGAGACCCGCTCATGATTGCTGTAGCGGAGCGCTGGGCAGCGCTGACGGCCCCGGAGGAGACAGAGGAAGTACACGAGGCACTCGCGGCCGTCAAGGCTGCGGAAGCTGCCGTAGAGCGGTTGGCCAACGACCGTGCCAAGGGGCTCTATGACGGCGCCATGGGCAAGCACTTCCCCCGCCTCGTCGCGGAGGCTGAGGAGCTCCTGAGGGAAGCGCAGGAGCGGGCTGACGCCCTCAGTGGACGACAGCTCGACCTCACAATGTTCGATGACCACAACATGTTGGAGGAGGCGTGGGAGGCCGCAGATCTGCCGATGCGCCGTGACCTCCTGCGTGTCGCTATCGACAAGATCACCGTCACACAGGCTGCTCGTCGCGGCGCTCCCTTCGACGGTGACGCGCGTTGTGACATCGAGTGGGCGAAACCCGCGGAGGACTAACCGCGCGCACCAGAGCCCCCGTCGGATCACCCGACGGGGGCCATATGTCGCTTCAGGCGGTGCTTTCGCGATGCTCCCGGAGCGCTAGACGTCCGACGTCCGTGATCCGCATGCGTCCCGGGCCGGAGTTCTCGACGTAGCCGGCTGCCATGAGATACCTGAGCAGCGAAGCGGATCGGCGGTGCACCCTGAAGAGCTCCGCGTCGTCGACGTGCTCCAGGAACTCCAAGGTGGCAAGAGTGTCATCGTCGAGTGTCATGACGCCTCATCTCTCGCGGTCTCGCTCCACGGGCCGGCAGGTGGCCGCTCAGGCAGCTTGGCCCCTGGCCTCCGTAGGTACCACTGAACAAACTCCCGGATGACTCGGCCCCGCGGGCTACGGCCAGTGGGATGCATGACCTTCGCGGCCTGGAGAAGCGGCTCCCACTCGTCGTCAGGCATTCGCACTCGACGGGCCTTGTCGTACTCGTTCTCTTCGACGTCCATGCGCAGACGGTAGCTCTCTTGTGGCCACAAATTCAAGTCGCCCAGAGGTTGTGCTTGTGGCCACAAGCGGTCTAGCTTTGTGGCCACAAGGACAGCACGCCGAAACGGCGAACGCCCCGCAGTCCTGGCAGACCATCACGGGGCGTTCGTCCTCTACAGAGGAGCTTCCATCATGACGCACACGACCCCCGTTGTCCTCGTCGTCGGCGCCCTGGCCACTGCTGACGACGTCGACAACCTCCGCGGGTACTCGCTCGACATCGCGGACCAGATCGGCGTTCCCGCGACCTACGCTCTCCACGCCGACTACGACGTGACGCAGTTCGCGGCCGTCTACACCACGGGCACCGTGACCGAGCTGCGCGACGCCCCCACGCTCGTCCTTCTCGCCGAAGCTCTCGCGGTCGGCATGGAGGTGCACGAGCCCCAGTCGCCCCAGGAAGCCGCTGTGTGCGTCTGCGGGCAGGCTCAGACCGTCCGAACGGTCGTCGACGAGCAGGGCGAGGTGTGGTGCGCTGAGTGCCGCGGAGAGACCGGCTGCGCATGGTGCGGTGAGTACCCGGACATGGAGGACGTGGAGATCGTCGAGAGCGGCGCCACGTTCTATCCGCTGCACGCTGACTGCCTCGCCGGGATCCGCCGCGCGTCGCCCGGCGTCCTCCCCGCTGCTATCTGAGTAACACTCCGTGACGATGGGCCGTTTCCCCGGGCAACCGGGGGCGGCCCTCGACGCATTGTGAGACGGGCCGGTTTGGTCAGCCCGGCGGGTGGCCGACGGAAGTGCGTTCACTGTGCATGGAATTCATGAACGCGGAGAGTGACGGATTCCTCATCCGTCGTCACCCTCCGTCCTCGTCGGTGCCATTTCAGGGTCCAAAGGGTCCAACTAACCCCCCTTCAGCCTCTCCTTCTATACGCGTTGACTCTCCCTTGAAAAGTGCCAAAAGTTTGTCTAGTTGGGCCAGGCCGTCCGGAGCCTCAGCCCCGGAGGACGTCGAGGGCCTCTCTTGACGGATGCCGACGGAGGGCGGAGGGCGGACGAGGCGCGAGAAGGGGGCTGTGCGGCCGTCTGAGCCCCTCGCAGGCGCTCTGACTCCCGGGGGCTCACCCGACCCCTGAACGCCCCTGGAGAGCACCACGGGGCGTTTCGCGGATTCCTGCCTGCTTCGCTTTCCTTGCTGGACCATCTCACGGGACGGTTACGTAGCGTAGTTGCGTCCGCGAGGGGCCACCGGAGCTCAGGTGGATTGCATCGGGTTGATAACGATATGTGCGGCAAATGACCGGTATTTCCCGGAAAGTGCGCCTGCGTGATGATCCCCCAGCGTTCACCCCGCCCCATAACCTATGTGTCAGGCGGAGTTGTACGAGCTGTGGGCCGTGGCTCCTCCTGCAAGCTGCGCCGCTCCCTCCTCTCAGCGGCGCTAGGTCCGGGCGACGTCGAGCCGGCTGTGTTGAGCGACGAGTTCTCTCCTCCTTCGGTCGCTCCGCGCCTGACGCTCCGTCGCCCGGACCTCAAATCGACGTTCTTTCGCGCTGCCTGCGGGCGGCGCTCTCTTTTTGCCCCTCATTCGTCAAACCGACAGAACGGAGGACGCCATGTCGATGTGCGACGTCCCGACGCCTCCGCGCGATCAGCACCCGTGCCCCGGATGCGGGCGCCAACTTCCGCGGACCGTCGTCTACTTCCACAAGGACGCGCTGGGACGGCAAGGGCTGAAGCGCCGTTGCCGAGAGTGTGTCAACGCCGGCGAGCGCGCCCGGTATGCCGCTTCGGCCGACATCATCCGGCGACGAGTCCGGCAGCGTCGCGCGGAGCGCGCGGAGCTCCTGAAGAACTCCCCCCAGTGGCGCCCGACGGAACGCCACATGGCGACTGATCAACACGGGTCGGTCGCTTCTTTCATGACCCCCGAGAGGTAGACATGCGAGCCAGTACCAACGTTGAACTAACGAATGCGTGGGCAACCGTTCCCGACGTCGCGAAGGCGCAGGAGCGCCACGAGGCGGCCGTGAAGCTACGCCGGGACTTCCCCCGTGGGAAGACGCCCGCGGAGGCTCTGGCGGACGTACAGAGCGACGCCATAGCGACGTTCACGAGCACAGGCACGTGGCCGTCGACGTTCGCGAAGGACGCTGCGAAGGCGCACGCTGACGCCCTCGTGTGGGAGTCGGAGGCAGCCGCCCTGTACGAGCTGGAGCGCGCTACGAAGGCCAATGCGGAGGATCTCCGTGATTCCCTCTCCGTCGATGTCCTGGAGCACCTCGACGGCCGGCTGTCGGAGATCCTTGACGCCGCGAAGGACGCCGGGGAGACCCTGGGCGACGTCACGACGGCAGAGCAGGCCATCGAGGCGGGCGGGGATGTCCTGGACGCCTGGCGTCGCCTGACGTCGCTCCTGAAGGACTACCGCAACGTCCGTGACGCGTCCTGGGACGTCCTGCGTGCCGTGTCCGGCATGGACGAGCGGTCCAGCATGCAGCAATGGCGCAACGAGGGATACGGAGAGATCAAGGACGTCCGTATGGACGACGTTCCCGCACACATCCGGGATGTGATGCGGTCGCGCGCCTACACCATCGAGTACCTCGTGTGGCTCGCCCGTAGCGGCTCCGCGTTCGTGCCGACGTCGTATGACGACCTGGAGTTCAGCGTCACGGCGTCGACGGAGCCTGTCGCCTACGACGACTTCGGGCCGATCCGCGACCTGAGCCCGGTCGTCCTCCCTGAGCGCGAGTACAAGCCCCTCAACACGCGCCGCGACCCGCGGCCGTTCGTCGACTAAGGACAGACATGGAACCCACTACGCAGACCCCAGAACAGCCACATCCCGCGGTGCTCGAACTCGCCCGCGTCCGCGCCGGCCTGGCCGTTGGCCTCACCGTCGAGCAGAGCGCCCGACTCCAGGGCAGCACGGACGAGGAGCTGACGGCCGACGCGCAGGCGTTCGCCACTGAGCTCGGACTCACCGGCCCGCCTGCGCCTCCTGCGCCCCGCTCTGGCGGCCCCATGGGTCCCGACGTCGGTAACGGCGCCGGGACCGTCAGCGGAGGCGCTGAGCGCTACCGACAGAAGCACCCACGGCGCGAGCCGCTCCCGGAGGCGACGCCGGAGCAGCAGCGCCGGAATCCGTTCCAGGAGCGGACCTACACCATGAATGGACGATGACCCATGCCTCTGACACGCGTATTCGACGAATTCGTCTCTGACATCCGGGACCGCGCGGCAGCGCTGAACGGCCAGGCGGTAACCGTCAACCTCGTCGGCGGAGCGTCGCTGACGGGAACGCTGGCGTATGCGTCACGGTCCGCGGGCTGGCCTACCGGCTCGACGGAGTGGCCGAAGTCTTTGACGGTCACCGTGTCGACGAAGGTTCACACGGTCCGGCTCGACCACGTGTCGAGCATCGGCCAGGGCTAACCGTCACGGCGCGACGCCCACCAGCGACGCACACGGCGCCAAATGGCGTCGGCTACGTGCTGCATGAGGGGCGTCAGCAGAGCCACGAAGGCAGCAGTAAGAAGGCTGAGCAACAGGGAAGTCATCGAAGACCCTCGCGAGAAATCTCGGTGGGTCTTCTGCGGATGGACCCACCACACGGCGAATGCGGTTGCGGCTCGCAGTGGTGCGAGCGTCCACGTGGGTCCCCGCGTGGTCGGGATAGGCGTAGCTGCTTACGCCCCCTTAGCCCGTCGGCACGTAAAGAGCGACGGCCACCACAGCTTATCTCAGGAGGAACCATGGTTGCCCCGGGTCCGCGAAGAGACCCCACACGGCCCTACAGCCGCGCTAATCGGGAGGGCGGAAGACAGCCCCGCGCCAGCCTCGTCGTCCTTCCGCTGTCGGGCTGTGACCTGCCCGTGCCACCGATGCCGCCAGGGCGGACGTGGAGCGAGGCGGAGGCAGCGATGTGGGAGGAGCTGTGGCAGAGCCCGCAGGCCACACAGTGGTTCGACGCCTACGTCCCGCTCGTCGCGATGTACGTGCAGATCGTGTGCCAGTCACTCGCCGGCAAGGCGACGGCTGGACTGGCGCAGGAAGCACGGCACTTGGCCGATCATCTGGGGCTCAGCCCTGCGGGCATGCGCACACTCGGGTGGCAGATGGAGCCCGTGAACACGAGCACGGGTGAGCTGCACGCCCTGCCCGGTGGTGCAGCGTGAGCGCACGCACGCAGGCCATGCTTGCCCGACGTGCGGCAGCAGGCACGGCCGGCGAGGGTGGACCGTCCTGCCCTCCCGAGCTACGCACACCGTGCGTCGTGTGGGATTGGCTGCACGAGGACGAGTCAGCCGACGTCGAGCGCAACGGGATGAACTCAGCGTTCGTCATCCGCGCTTGGCGACGCTGGCAGGACGCTCGACGCGAGCACGCGGAGCGCGTCGGGCTGAGCGAGACGGCAGCGTGCGGACCGACGGGACGGCCGACGCTGCAACGCTCTGACCTGCGGTAACCACCAGGGGAGTGATCCCCTCCTGACGGTCTCCTCACCGGAAGGCTGCTGGGCGTCGCTGTCTGACAACCGGTTAGAGGTCGATCCAGGAGCCTCCAGAACGCCCCCGAGACGCCCTCTGACGCCTCCTGATAGCCCCTCCCATGCCGCGGACGAGGCGGATCGTGCCCGCAGAACGATCAAGCGGCAGGCGAGAGGCGCCTACTGGAAGTGTGACAAACCGCAGGTCAGAGCCCCTTTAACCGTTACATCGCATAGCCCCGGAGGAGCATCTCCGGGGCTCTTTCAATTCCCTGGAGGAGCCCATGTCGACCAGCAATCAGCCTCAGCCCTGTAGGCGTCCCGGGTGCACCTTCGACCGCGCGTATCTCACGTGCGAGGACGGCAGTTACCGACGGCAGCGAAATTGCTCGGTTGCATGCCGTATCTGGCTCATCCGTGCGAAGCGGGCAGCCAAGAACTGCGACAGCGTGGAAGCCGCGGAACTCCTGCGCCTGGCCGAACTCCTCGACGCTCGACGTGATTCGCGGGATTACGTCCCCGGCATCTTCGAGGACACTCGGGAGGCCGCCTGACGTCGACGAGTAACACCCCATAAACCATTTCAGCCCCCGGTGGACGCATCGGGGGCGTTGTCATGTCTGGACGTCCAAATGAAGCATGATCCAACGCGGTGCCTCCGCCCCGGATGCCGTTTCGCGCCCTTGCCGGCGCTGACGGAATCGGGAGGCGTAGAGGTATTCGCGTATTGCAGTGCCGAATGTAAAGCGTGGGCGGAAGCTGCGGTAGTCGTTGCGCGTTCTCCGTTCTCCCCAACGGTCGAGCGTCAGTCAGAACAGCTCTTCGTTTTGGCGCATCTGTTGGACCTGCGTGAGCACCCCGCGGAATACCGCCCTGCAAACGGGGGTGTTTGACGTGGCCGGAGATATAGACGTCGTCGGAACGGTCGCCGTTGACGTCGTTCCGATCACTCCGCAGCTTCACAGGAAGCTCAAGGAGGCCGTCCTCCCTGCCGCGGACCGGGTAGGCATCGACGCAGGTCAGAAGATGGGCGAGCGCATGGCGGAGACCATGCGTGCCACCCTGGCCGGCTCGGGTGACCGAATCGGTAACGCCCTTGGCGACGCAATAGGCGACGCCATGGCTCGTCAGATAGCAACGGCCATCCCAAACGCTGTGAACAACGGCGGACGGGCTGCGAGAACGGCCGCAACTCGTCAGGGCAACGACAATGCGGGAGCGTTTGGGAGGGCGTTTAGGTCCCGCCTGGAGGTAGCATTCCGTTCGCTTCCCCGCCCCGACGTCCGGCTGTCGACGACAGGTTTCGACGCTGACCTAGCGCGCGTTCGGGCGCGAATGGAGACGCTCAGCAATAAGCGAATCGGCGTCGATATCGACGCTGCGACCGCCTTTGCGGAACTCGAAGCGATCGACGCGGAGCTTGCTCGACTCGGGGCACGAAGCCCGAACATTCAGGTCCGCTCAGATATCGCTACCGCACGTGCCGAACTCGCGGAGATGCAGCGGCAGGTCAATGACCTAGACCGCGACGACGTCCGCATTCGCGTTACGGCGAACACTGCACAGGCACAAGCCGCGCTTATGCAACTCGCCGTAGCTCTGGGCGCCGTAGCGGCAATCCCCCTCGTCCCGATAGCTGCGGCGGGCATTGGAGCCCTTGCGAGCGCTGCCGTGGCGGCCGGCGCAGGCGTCGGGGCAATGGCTCTGGTTGCCATTCCGGCGATCAAGGGAGTCACCAGCGTCATTCAGGCGAAGTCTGCGGCGGAGAAGGAGGCTGCGACAGCGACGAACAACGCTGCTGCTGCCACCGTGCGCGCTGCGCAGTCCGCCATGCAGATGACGTCTGCACAGGCCGCACTGCGCAACGCTCATCGCCAGGCAGCGCAGTCCATCGCACAGGCCAACCGGCAGATCGAGGATGCCGAACGGGCCGTCGCACAGGCCGCACAGCGTGCTGCGGACCAGCGACGCCAGGCCGCGGAGTCCGTCGAGCGGGCGGAGCGCTCCCTCGTCGACGCGAAGCGTCAGGCCCGGGAGGCGGAAGAGGGGCTGACGCAGGCACGCAAGGACGCCGCACAGCAGCTAAAGGATCTGAACGACCAGCTCCTTGACGGCATGCTCGATGAGAGGGACGCAGCCCTCCGCATCCAAGAGGCGCAGGCAGAGCTTGACCGGATCCTCGCCGACCCGACGGCAACCGACCTCCAGCGCGAGCGTGCACAGCTCAGCGTCGACGAAGCGGTCCGCGGTGCGGAGCGTCAGAAGGCCAAGAACGCGGAACTCAAGCGGTCCGTCGACGAGGCGACCAAGGCAGGCGTCGACGGCAACGAGGGCGTCAAGCGTGCCCTGGAGCAGCAGGCAGATGCGCAGCAGAACGTCAGGGACCAGACTGACGCCCTGGCGCAGGCTCGCCAGAACGCTGCACGCGCGGAGGTCGAAGCGGCTCAGACGGTCGCCGACGCTCAGCGCAGCCTTGCCGACGCCGTGTCGAACGCAGCCAACGCGCAAGTCCAAGCCGCCGAGAGCATCGCTTCCGCGGAACGAGGCGTCAAGGCGGCTCGACTGTCCGGCATCAACACGACGGCGAAGGCTGCGACGAAGGCTGACGAATACCGCGCAGCGTTGGCGAAGCTGACGCCGGAACAGCGGGCACTCTTCGACTCCATCGCCGGCCCCAAGGGTCTGACGGCTGCTTTCAAGGAGTGGTCCAAGGAACTCAGCCCTGACGTCCTCCCGCTCTTCACGAGGATGGTCAACGGGGCAAAGGGTGCGCTACCTGGCCTTACCCCCCTCGTCCTGAATTCTGCCGACGCTATCGGCGAACTCATGGACCGGGCATCCGACGACCTGAAGTCCCCGTTCTGGCAGCGCTTCAAGCGAGGAATTGCCGAGAGCGCGAAGCCGGCGATCGTTGGGTTGGGCGTCGCAATCGGCAATACGTTCAAGGGTGCAGCAGGAGTCATTGACGCCTTCTTCCCCCAGGTGCTCAGCGATTCGCCGACGGTGGCATCGTCGGTGCCCTCGGCTCTGCGTGGGACTGGACGAAGGACAAGGTCGGAAGCGCAGTCTCAAAGGGCGTCGACTGGGCGAAGACGGCTGGTGACCTGATCGCCAATCCTTCAAAGATCTGGGCGAAGCTCATGAAGCCGATCCTCGACAAGGTGAAGGCAAACCTCGACGTCGGTGGACTGGGCACGACGCTCGCCAAGTTCCCGGTGAAGATGGTCGCCGGCCTGAAGGACAAGATCGTTGACGCCGTGACGTCCTCCGGTGGCGGAGGTGGAGGCGCAGCCCCCGGCGGCAACGGCGGCTCTGGTGTCGCCAGGTGGCGCCCGACGGTGCTGCAAGCGCTCAGCATGACGGGCAACCCGGCGTCGTACGCGGACCTCACGCTTCGGCGGATGAACCAGGAGTCGGGCGGCAACCCGACGATCGTGAACAAGTGGGATAGCAACTGGCATGCAGGGCACCCCTCGGTCGGACTCATGCAGGTCATCGGCCCCACCTTCCGGGCGTACGCCGGGAAGATGCGGAACGTCGGCCCGTTCTCTTACGGCGTCTCGACGAACCCCCTGGCCAACATCTACGCGTCGATGCGCTACGCGATGGCGGCGTACGGGTCGCTGCCGACCGCGTACAACCGTCCTGGTGGCTACGCCGACGGTGGACGCGTCACGCCGACGTGGTACGACGACGGCGGGATGATCCCGCCTGGCCTCTCCCTCGTCGCGAATGGGACAGGGAAGCCGGAGCCCGTCTTCACGTCGCAGCAGTGGGACGCCATCGGCGCCGGCCGGGGCTCGGGACGACCGATCACGATCAACGTCACGACGAAGACAGAGCTCGACGGCAAGGAGCTGGAGGGCGTCGTCGTCAAGACGATCAACATGTACGACGGCGAGATTGCCCGCGATCTGAACAACGGTCGCGTGTACATCTGACGCACACCTACGCCGCCCCTCCGCCATGGACGGGGCGGCTCGCACACTTCCCACCCGCGCCCCACGGGCCGACATGGTCCGTGGGGCGTACCTATGACTTGATCAGGAGGAGCACCAATGCTTGGACAGCCGGCGAAGAACCAGAACGTCACCTGCCCGCAGTGCGGGACGGATGTCGAGCAGAAGCCCGGAGCGGGACGCGTCAAGCTCTACTGCTCGGTAGAGCACGGTCGGGCCTGGCGACGTCGCATGCGCCACGCTGGTTGGCTCTAGGCGGTCTTGCGCAACACCACCCTCCGGCGGGATGGTCGTAGACATTCGTAGAACCCGCAGGAGGGTTGGAGCAGCCATGGCGCTACGGTTCATCGCGAAGGACCCCAACACCGACGGAGCGAACTGCCCCACGGTGTGGGTGGACGTGGAACGGCAGGAAATCGTCATGCAGGGTTGGAAGGTCGACGAGGAGACTCGGGCCGACTGTCTGACGTCCGGTCCGATCCCCAACAATGAAGAGGTCGTCCGGCTGCCGGTGCGCATGCTGGCAGCCATTCGGGAGGCGTGTGATGTGGCAGAGCGCTCCGCCGTTCAGTGAGCTTCTGGCGGGCTGTCAGCGGTCGGCCGTGCATCTTGAGATGCGCGACCACTACGACGACCCTGACGAGGCTCCGCGCGTCGCAGCGTGGAAGTCTGGCTACCGCCCTGACCCGGACGACCGGTCGACGTGGTGGCGTCCGTGGCTCGACATGGTGGCGGAGACAGCGGCGCGCGGCGTCGAGATCAGGCGCGCACGGATCGTCTCTGAGCCCGTCAGCGAGTACACGCGCTATCTGCACGACGGGACGTTCACGAACGTCGCGGCCGGCGAGCAGATCCGTTGGCTTCCACGACGGCAGGCGTCCGATCTGGCGTTGCCCGGCAACGACTTCTGGGTGTTTGACGATCGCCTCGTCCGCTTCGGCTACTTCTCTGGAGAGGGCGCCTACCTGGGCGACGACGTCACGGACGAACCAGCCGTGGTGAAGCTCTGCGTCGACGCCTTCGAGGGCGTGTGGAGCAGGGCGACGCCGCACGAGGAGTACAGGATCTAACGAGCCTCCACACATGCCAACGTCGCCATCATCGAGTGTCCAGGCTGCCCGCAGGGCCGTAGCCGACAGGCTCCGGGAGATCCGCAAGGATGCCAACCTGACGGGTAAGGACGTCGCGGAGCGGATCGGGTGGCAGCGCTCGAAGGTCTCCCGGCTGGAGAACGCCACGACGCCCCCGTCTGACGACGACATCCGGGCATGGTGCCGGGCGTGTGACGCTGACGGGTTGGCCGCAGATCTGATTGCGGCCTCCCGTTCAGCGGACTCCATGTACGTCGAGTGGCGCCGGTTGCAGCGCACGGGGCTCCGACGGTTGCAGGAGTCCTACGTACCCCTCTTCGAGCGCACGCGAGTCTTCCGGATCTACTGCTCGAACGTCGTCCCCGGGTTGCTTCAGACGGACGGCTATGCGAGCGCCCTCCTTGGCTCCATTGCTGCCTTCAGGGAGACGCCCGACGACGTGTCGGAGGCCGTGGCGGCTCGTATGGAGCGCTCACGGGTCATTCGTGAGGGAAACCACCGGTTCGCGCTCCTCGTCGAGGAGGCGGTACTCAGGCACCGTGTGGGTGGTGCGGAGGTCATGGCCGGCCAACTCGGTTATCTGCTCTCCATAATGGCCCTGCCGTCCGTCTCCCTGGGTGTCATCCCGTTCTCGGCTGACAGGCGGATGTGGATGCTGGAGACGTTCAGCGTCTACGACGAGGTACAGGCCCAGGTCGAGCTACTCACGGCTCAGGTGAACGTCACGGCACCCTCAGAGGTTGCCCAGTACCTCAAAGCTTTCGGTGAGTTCTCGAAGTTGGCCGTCTATGGAGCCAACGCCCGTGCCCGAATCACTGCCGCGATTGACGCGCTCGGGTGAATGCGTAGAACTCTGTAGAACTCCCTAGGATCCCGGCTGTGTTGCTCCGTAGCGTCGGTGTCAGCCATTCCGCGCACAGTGGGTGATCACATGCAGGGATTAGGAGGCGTCATGACGCGCCCTGAACCGAGAGAGTTGCCGGCCGTCGGAACGGTCCTCGTGGACACGGCCCGAAGCGTCATCGGCGAGTTCCGCGGGACCATCGGCGGCCGATACTGCTTGCGCCCCCGGGGCGGGGGCCGTGAGTGGAACGTAGACCCCAAGTGGGCGCGGCCCGCAACTGAGGAGGACCTGAAAGGCGGGCATCTCGCCACGCGGGTCGTCGGATGGGGCGGGAAGATGGTGCTGAAGCGATGACCACCTCTTCCCCGACATCGAAGATGACGCTGAAGCCGTCGGGTCTGTCCGTGAATCAGTACATCGAATGCGCTCGCTGCCTGGACCACAGTGCAGACGACAGCAGCGTCCAGGAGTGGGCGGAAAACCACCACCGGATACGCCAGGGTCACGACACGTTCCGAACCGTCAGCACGTCAAGTTGGCGGCTGGTTCCGAAGCAGACGGCGTCATGAGCGACGAGACTGACGAGCAGTTGGGCATGTGTGGCGTCACGGCAGAGATGCCGACGGAATTCGTGGAGCTCGAACGTCAGGTGACCGGCGTCGACTGGGCCGGCGTCACTGTGACGTGCTTTGAAGAGCCGCACGGCGATGAAGACGGACACGTCGGCCTGATGATCCGAAACGGCTCGCCGTATGGCGTGTACTGCTGGGGAGGCCCTCCATAGACCCGCGTGCCGGGCGCCCGTGCGCCTAGCTCGCGGTGGGCGCGACGGGGGCGGAAGCGCCGGTGAGGTCGGCCCGCCCCGCCCCCGTTAGCGTCCTGTACTTCTCGTCCCCGGTTCCTCGTTGCCGGGGACGAGGCGCCGCCCGAGGTCAACATCCCCAATCCGCAGGGGATGCGGGCGGCACAGTGCCCCACCTATTGGCAGCCCCCGCGTTCCGGGTGGGGCGCCTGGAAGCCCCGTTCACTCCCTCCCCCGTGGAGGTGGGCGGGGCTTCTTTGCGTCTCCGACCTGCGATGTTAGAGTCATGACAGGGTGAGCCAACCACGTAGTCGGCATGGCCCGGCATGTCGACGTGCGCGTAGTGCCGCGTGTCGGTCTCGTACTCGACGTGCGCGATGTTGATGGTGATGCCGCGCGCCGCCTCCTCGGGCGCCCGGTCGATCCGGTCGAACGGCACGAAGGTGCCGGTGCCGCGCTCGGCGAGGACCTTGGTGATGGCGGCCGTCAGGGTGGTCTTGCCGTGGTCGACATGACCCATCGTGCCGATGTTGAGGTGCGGTTTCGTGCGGACGTAGGCCGTCTTGGACATGGCTGTACCTCGAAGCGTCTCGTCATGAAGTGGGACCCCGAGGACCTGCCCGACCCTCCCCTTGCGGGGCCGCCGGACGAACCGGAGAGGGTCAGCTTCGGGCGCCGTCGGCAACGGCCGTGAGAACGGCGACGGCAGCCTTCGGGGCATCCGTGACCACGGATGCTGCGAGGGTGAAGGCGTGCCGGAACATGAGACAGATCATTGCCGACGCTTTACCGCACGTCGAATGGTTTTCGGGCCCGCCCCGTGAGCCCGCCCGCGGATGCGCGCAAGGGGTTGCGCCCAGGCACCTGTGACGCTCGTGAGACGAACCATACGGCGATCACACACATTTGTCGGTTAGTGTCACCGGATGCTCGATGCCACCACCCGCTCTGGGGGCACCGCCACGGCCTCTCCCCGGGCCACCTCCACGGAGCTCGCCGTCGCCGCTTCCCCGGCAACGACCGCCTCGCCCGACGTACCCACCGGTTTCGCCGCCCGCTGCACGAGAGTTCTGCTCTCTCCGTGGTCTCGGCTTTCCCTGCTCGTCGCCCTGCTCGCCGCGGGCGCGTGCGGGGTGCTGCTGTTCGAGCCGCAGCGGCTGCTGACGCAGGGCTGGCCGCCACAGCTCGGCGGAGCCATGGCGGCGCTGGTGTTCGCGGTCGCGTACGGCGTGTGCACCGTGGCGTTCGTGCCGAGGCCGCTGCTGAACCTCGCGGCGGGGGCGCTGTTCGGTTCGCAGCTGGGCATCGGCGTGGCGCTGGCGGGCACGGTGCTCGGTGCCGGGATCGCCTTCTGCCTTGGCCGGGCGCTGGGCCAGGACGCGCTGCGGCCGCTGCTGCGCGGGCGCTGGCTGAAGGCCGCGGACGGCCAGCTCAGCCGGCACGGCTTCCGCTCGATGCTGGCGGTGCGGCTCTTCCCCGGTGTGCCGTTCTGGGCCGCGAACTACTGCGCCTCGTTCTCCCGCATGGGCCTGCTGCCGTTCCTGCTGGCGACCGGCCTCGGCTCGATCCCGAACACCGCCGCGTACGTCGTCGCCGGCGCCCGCGCCTCCGCCCCGACGTCCCCCGCCTTCCTCATCGCTCTGGCCTGCATCGCCCTGCCCGCGCTGGCGGGCGTGGTGCTGGCCTGGCGCAAGCGGCACAGCCTGCGCCGGCTCTGACGAACCGTTACACCCGCCGGCTCACACCCGTTCCAGCACCATGGCGTTGGCGAGCCCGCCCGCCTCGCACATGGTCTGGAGCGCGTACCGGGCGCCCCGCTCCCGCATCGCGTGCACCAGCGTCGTCGTCAGCCGGGTGCCGCTGGCGCCGAGCGGATGGCCGAGCGCGATGGCGCCGCCGTGCACGTTGACCCGCTCCAGGTCGGCGCCCGTCTCCTGCTGCCAGGCCAGTACGACACTGGCGAACGCCTCGTTGACCTCGAACAGGTCGATGTCGTCGAGGGTCAGCGACGCCCTGCGCAGCACCTTCTCGGTCGCCGGGACGACACCCGTGAGCATCAGCAGCGGGTCGGAGCCGGTGACGGCGAAGCTGTGCAGCCGGGCGAGCGGGCGCAGGCCGAGACGGGCCGCCGTCTCGCTCGAGGTGATGAGCACCGCCGAGGCGCCGTCGTTGATGGGGCTGGCGTTGCCCGCCGTGACGTTCCACTCGATCTGCGGGAAGCGCTCGGCGAAGCCGGGGTCGTAGTAGGCGGACCTGAGGCCGGCGAGGGTCTCGGTGGTGCTGCCGGGCCGTACGCACTCGTCGCGCGTGACGCCCTCCAGGGGCGCGACCTCGGCGTCGAAGAGCCCGCCGTCCCAGGCCGCCGCGGCCTTGCGGTGCGACGAGAGGGCGAAGTCGTCCATCTGCTCGCGGCCGATCGAGAACTTGGCGGAGATGAGCTCGGCGCTGATGCCCTGCGGGACGAGCCCCTCGGGGTAGCGCTCGGCGATCCCGGGGCCGAAGGGGTCCTTGCCCTCGGGCACGTTCGACCACATCGGCACCCGGCTCATCGACTCGACGCCGCAGGCCACGACGAGGTCGTACGCGCCCGAGAGGACGCCCTGCGCCGCGAAGTGCACGGCCTGCTGGGAGGAGCCGCACTGGCGGTCCACGGTGGTCGCGGGCACCGACTCCGGGAAGCCCGCGGACAGGGCGGCGTAGCGAGTGGTGTTCATGGCCTGCTCGCCGACCTGGTCGACGGTGCCACCGATGACGTCGTCGATCAGCGCCGGGTCGACGCCGGAGCGTTCGACGAGGGTGCGCAGGGTGTGGGCGAGGAGCTCGACCGGGTGGACGTGCGCGAGGGCGCCGTTCGGCTTGCCCTTGCCGATCGGGGTGCGTACGGCTTCGACGATGACTGCGTCACGCATGGTGCGGGCCTCCACGACTTACCGGTGAGTAGGAAATCCGAACTCACCGTAGCCCGATGGGTTGGAAAATCCAACCCTCTCCTAGACTGAGCCGCATGGCCGCCAGCAAAGACCCGCGCCCCTGCTCCATCGCCGACACCCTGGCTCTCGTCGGCGAGAAGTACTCCCTGCTCGTGCTGCGGGAGGTGTGCCTCGGCAACGGCCGGTTCGACCAGCTGGTGCGCAACATCGGCGCGCCGCGCGACATCCTCGCCGCGCGGCTGCGCCGGCTCGTCGACGCCGGGATCCTGATCAAGGAGCCCTACAGCGAGCGCCCGCAGCGCTTCGAGTACCGGCCCACCCGGGCCGGGCTGGAGCTGGAGCCGGTGCTGATGACCCTCATGGCCTGGGGCGACCGCCATCTGCGGACGGACGGCGACCGCCCGATGGTCGTCGAGCACTCCTGCGGCCGGGCCCTCGCCCCGGTCGTCAGCTGCCGGGCCTGCGGCGACGAGGTGCGCCACGAGGACCTGACGGCCCGCCCCCAGGCGCCCGGCTGGACGGTGACCGGACCGACGGCGGCCTGATCCCGCCCTTGCTGCGGGGCACCTGCCAAACCCCTGTGTCCAAGCGGCCATCCGGGGACGCTACGCTTCCCCCTCGGCACACCTGATCCCCCGGTCCTCGCACCCGGCGGCCCGGCGTGCCCGTCGTCCGTTCCACGATCGGCACTTGGACTCCGCTACCTCATGTCTTGGTTCGAATCACTCATCCTCGGACTCGTCCAGGGGCTGACCGAGTTCCTCCCCGTCTCCTCCAGCGCGCACCTGCGGCTGACGGCGGCCTTCTCGGGCTGGGAGGACCCGGGCGCGGCCTTCACGGCGATCACCCAGATCGGCACCGAGGCCGCCGTGCTGATCTACTTCCGCAAGGACATCGGGCGGATCATCTCGGCGTGGACGCGCTCGCTGACGAACAAGGCGCTGCGCAGCGACCCGGACGCGCGGATGGGCTGGCTGGTCATCGTCGGCTCGATCCCGATCGGTGTGCTCGGCGTGACGCTGAAGGACCAGATCGAGGGGCCGTTCCGGGACCTGCGGATCACCGCGACGATGCTGATCGGCATGGGCATCGTCCTGGGCGTCGCCGACCGGCTCGCGGCACGGGACGAGAGCGGCGGCCGGCACCGCGCGCCCAAGCAGCGCAAGGCCCTGGAGGACCTGGGCGTACGGGACGGACTGATCTACGGCGTCTGCCAGGCCATGGCGCTCATCCCGGGCGTCTCCCGCTCCGGCGCCACCATCAGCGGCGGCCTGTTCATGGGTTACAAGCGCGAGGCCGCGGCCCGCTACTCCTTCCTGCTCGCGATCCCCGCGGTGCTCGCCTCCGGCCTGTTCGAGCTCAAGGACGCTACGGAGAACGGCCATGTCTCGTGGGGGCCGACGATCTTCGCGACGGTCATCGCCTTCGCGGTCGGCTACGCGGTGATCGCGTGGTTCATGAAGTTCATCTCGACCAAGAGCTTCATGCCGTTCGTCTACTACCGGATCGCACTCGGCATCGTCATCATCGCCCTGGTGACGATGGGTGTGCTGAGCCCGCACGCGGCCGAGTCGGCGGGCTGACCCGGCGGCCTGTGATCCGCGTCTCGTGACCAACCACATAGGGCTGGAGTAGCCGTCCGGTAGCGGGCTGTCAGTGGCTGCCCCTAGGCTTGTCCGCATGTCCCCCGATTTCTTGACCCCTGGTTCCGTGCGGTCCGCCGCCGAGGTCAACGAGGAGATCCGTGCGCTCTGGCGGCGCACGGGCGGCACCCTGTCGGCCGAGGATCGCGCGGAGTACGAGCTCCTGGTCGTCGAGTGGGCGGCCGCGATCCGCGGCGCCGTCGTCAAGGCGGCCTGACCCGTCCCCGCCCCCGACTTCGTCCTCGACGGCGTACGGCCGCTCCGGGAACAGCCCGGCGGCCGAATCGAGGTCACCGGCCCGCACCAGCGCATCGTTCACCAACGACAGGCTTGACCCCGGCGGCGCTCCCCGCCACCGAATATCACGCACACCCCTTGGCTGCGCACCTCCGATGCCCAACACTGAGCCGATGACGCAGCGTGTGGAGCTCGCCACCGTGAGGGACCGGCTGGCCGTAGACGAAGTGATCACCGACTACGCGGTGGCGGTCGACGACGGTGACTGGGAGGCGTACGGAGAATTGTTCGTCCCTCAGGGGCGGGCGGACTACCGCTCGGCCGGCGGCATCGAGGGGGAGGCCACGGCGGTCGCCGCGTGGCTCGCCGAGAGCATGCGGCTGTTCCCGATGCGACAGCACCTGATCGTCAACCGGCGGGTGCGCTTCGGTGTCTGGGAGCAGGACACCGGCGACACCGCCCAGGTCCAGGCCGACTACATCAATCCCATGGCCACCGAAGGGCCCGCGCCCGACTTCGTGTGCGGCGGCCGGTACGCCTTCGCGCTGCGGCGCACGATCGACGGCTGGCGGCTGAGCGAGGTGGTCGTACGGGAGAAGTGGCGGCGCCTTCCCGAGCGCCGGACGGCACCCGTGGTCAACTGACCCGGCGTCCCCTAGATCGTCCGCAGGGCGCACACTGGAGGCACCACGGGGTAGGAGGCGCCTATGAAGACGCTCGGCCACTGGCTCGCCTCTCCCTGGCGGCGCTCGGCCGCCGCCGTGATCGCGGGCGCCCTCCCCGTACTCGCCTACCCCGCCCCGTCCCTGTGGTGGTGCGCCTACATCGCCCTGGTCCCCTGGATCCTGCTGATGCGCACCGCGCCGACCGGTAAGCGGGCGGCGTACGACGGCTGGTGCGGCGGCTTCGCCTTCATGCTGGCCATGCACCACTGGCTGCTGCCCTTCCTGCACGTGTTCACGTTCGTCCTCGCCGCGCTGCTCGGGGCCCTGTGGGCCCTGTGGGGCCGGCTCGTGCACCGGCTGCTGGCAGGCGTGCCCTCGCGGCGGAGAACCGCGGCCGCTCTCGTCGTCCTGCCGTCCGGCTGGCTGGCGATCGAGCTGGTCCGCTCCTGGCAGGGTCTCGGCGGCCCCTGGGGCATGCTCGGCTCCAGTCAGTGGCAGGTCGAGCCGGCGCTGCGGCTGGCCTCGGTAGGCGGGGTCTGGCTGCTCAGCTTCCTGGCCGTGGCCGTCAACGTCGCGGTCGCCCTCCTCGTCGCGGTCCGTCAGGCCCGCGTGCCCGCCGTGGCCGGTCTCGTCGCCACGGCCGCCGCCACCTCCGCCGCCTGGACCCTCTCGCCCCGCCCCGCCGTCGACGGCCAGGTCAGGATCGCCGTGGTCCAGCCGGGCGTCGTCGGCGGCCCGGACAGCGCGGACCGCCGGTTCGCCCGCGAGGAACAGCTCACCCGCCGGCTCGCCGGACAGGACGTCGACCTGATCGTCTGGGGCGAGAGCAGCGTCGGTTTCGACCTCGGGGACCGACCCGACCTCGCCCGGCGGCTCGCCGGCCTGTCCCGCGAGACGGGCGCCGACATCCTGGTCAACGTGGACGCCCGGCGCTCCGACAAGCCCGGCATCTACAAGAGCTCCGTCCTGGTCGGGCCCGACGGCCTCACCGGCGAGCGCTACGACAAGATGCGGCTCGTCCCCTTCGGCGAGTACATCCCGGCCCGCTCCCTGCTCGGCTGGGCCACCTCCGTCGGCAAGGCGGCGGGCGAGGACCGCAGGCGCGGCTCCCAGCCGGTCGTGATGAACGTGGGGGACGACCTGCGCGTCGGCCCGATGGTGTGCTTCGAGACGGCCTTCCCCGACATGACGCGCCACCTCACCCGGGAAGGCGTCGACGTGCTGATCGGCCAGTCGTCGACGTCCACGTTCCAGCAGAGCTGGGCGCCCGAGCAGCACGCCTCACTCGCCGCGCTGCGCGCCGCCGAGACCGGCCGTCCGATGGTGCACGCGACGCTGACGGGTGTCTCCGCCGTCTACGGCCCGAGCGGGCAGCGCGTCGGCTCGTGGCTCGGTACGGAGGCGTCCGCCGCGCAGATCTACGAGATCCCCCTCGCCCACGGCACCACGCCGTATGTCCGCCTCGGCGACTGGACCGTGCACGCGGCCATGCTGATCCTCGCCGCCTGGGCCGCCGGCGAGGGCGTACGGACGCTGCGGCTCAGGCCGTCGGCTCCTGAACCGCGCGTACGACCCGCTCGCACAGTTCATGGGTCTCCAGCGCGTCCCGGGCGCTGAGCACCTTGCCCGCCCGCACCGCGTCCAGGAACGCCAGCACCGCCTGCTCGATCCCGCGCTGCCGGGCCACCGGCACCCAGTCGCCGCGCCGCCGCACGGTCGGCTGACCCTTGTGGTCGACGACCTCGGCGAGGTTGATCACCTGCCGCTTGGTGTCCTGCCCCGACACCTCCAGGATCTCCTCGGCCGAACCGCTGAGCCGGTTCATCACGCCGAGCGCGGTGAAGCCGTCCCCGGCGAGCTGGAGCACGAGGTGGTGCAGCAGGCCGTCCCGGACGCGGGCGCGCACAGTGACGTCGTCGACCTCGCCGGGCACCAGGAACCGCAGGGTGTCGACGACGTGGATGAAGTCGTCGAGGATCATCGCGCGCGGCTCCTCCGGGAGCCCGATGCGGTTCTTCTGCATCAGGATCAGCTCGCGCGGATGGTCGGCGCACTGTGTGTAGCCGGGGGCGTGACGCCGGTTGAAGCCGACGGCGAGGCTCACATCCCGCTCCTCGGCGAGCGCCACCAGTCGCGCTGACTCGTCGAGTTCGTAGGCGAGCGGCTTGTCGACGTACGTCGGCACGCCCGCCTCCAGCAGCCGGGTCACGATATCCGGGTGGACGATCGTGGGCGCGTGCACGAAGGCGGCGTCGAGGCCTTGGGCGAGGAGGGAGTCGAGGGTGGTGTGCCGCCGCTGCGACGGGAGGTGGAGGCTGTCGGCGACCCGGGCGAGCGTGGCGGGCGTGCGGGTCTGGAGGTGCAGCTCCACCCCGGGCTGGAAGGCGAGAACCGGAAGGTAGGCCTTCTGCGCGATGTCGCCGAGTCCGATGCAGCCGACCTTCACGGGGTGCTCTCCTCTAACGGTTGCCTGCCGGGGTCTGGTCGGAAGCATACGGCTGCTGCGGCGGGCGCCAGTCGGCGATGCCGTCGAAGCCGCGCAGGAAGAGTGCAGGTCCGGCCTTCGACAGCGCGGCCACGGCAGTGTCCCGTACGGCGATCCCCGCGCGGCTGGTCATGAGGTTGAGGCGGGCGACCCGCACGGCCTGGCGTGCGATGGCGGTCGTACGGGGCAGCCGGGCGGCGGTGTAGGCGGGGAGCTCCTCGCAGTGGTGAACCAGGACGATCGCGTCCTCGATGGCCTGGTTGCCGCCCTGGCCGAGGGTCGGGGGCATGGCGTGCGCGGCGTCGCCGACCAGGGCGACCCGGCCGCGGTGGTAGGCGGGCAGGGGCTCGGCGACGTGGTGGACGTCGTGCCGCAGTACGTCCTCGGGGCGGGCGGCGGCGAGCACGGTGGGGATCGGGTCGTGCCAGTCGCCGAAGCGGCGCAGCAACTCGGCCTTCTCGTCGTCGGGCGCGCGTCCACCGGCTGGTGTCACGGCGGCGGCGTAGGCGTAGACGCGGCCGTCCTTGAGCGGGTGCGTGCCCCAGATGCGGCCCCTGCCCCAGGTCTCGTGCGAGGCGAACTCCACGCCGGGGACGGGGATCACGACCCGCCAGGTGGTGAACCCGGAATAGACGGGCCCCGGGTGGCCGGGGAAGAGCGCGCGGCGTACGGCGGACCGGATGCCGTCGGCGCCCACCACCAGGTCGGCCTCCAGCTCGCCGTCCGCAGTGGTGACGCGGGCGGGTCGGTCGGTGTCGCCGCTGTCGGTGAGGGTCGCGGCGGCGGCCGTGCGGACGGCGTCCGGTGGGAGCTGTGCGGTCAGCCGCTCGACGAGGGTGGCGCGGTGCAGCAGCACGAGCGGGCCGCCGAAGCGCTCGGCGGCGGCGTCGGCGGAGGATCGCGCGAGCCACCGCCCGGACGGTGTGCGCAGCCCGCCGTCCCCCGCCCAGGCGGCGAGGTCACGGATCTCGTCGCCGAGGCCGATGACGTCCAGCGCGCGCAGGGAGTTGGGAGCGAGCGAGATGGCGGCGCCGACCGGTTCCAGTGAGCGGGCGCGCTCCAGCACGGTGACCTGCCAGCCGCGCCGGTGCAGTGCGGCCGCCGCGGTCAGGCCGCCGATTCCGCCGCCGATCATGACGGCCCGCCTCCGCTGCGTCATGGCTCCTCCTCGAACCGGCGACCGGACCTGCTGCCCGGTGGCGACTACACCTGTAGTTCCGTTTCGACTTTACTACAGCTGTAGTCATACGGGTAGCGTGAGCTCCATGTCCGTACGCGCCGCCGGCCCCTCCCGCTCCGACCTCGTCGCCGACACCGCCCTGGCCCTGCTCGCCGAGCGGGGGATGCGGGGCCTCACGCACCGGGCGGTCGACGAGGCGGCCGGACTCCCCCAGGGCTCCACGTCGAACCTCGCGCGGACCCGGCAGACCCTGCTGGAACTGGCGGTGCGGCGCCTGGCCGACCGCGAGGCGCGAGTGCTGGCGCTGCACGAGATGCCTGACCCCCGGGCCGGGGCCGGCTCCCTGGCGAACGCGCTGGCCCTGGCCACCCACCGCGCGCTGACCCGCAACCGCGAACTGACCCTCGCCCGCTACGAACTGGCCCTGGAGGCCACCCGCCGCCCGGAGCTGCGGGCCTACTTCGACGCGACCGGCGCCCGCTTCCGCGAGCAGCTCACCGCCCTCGTCACGGGGATGGGCTCGACGGATCCGGCCCGGCACACGCTGTCGCTCGTCGCCTGGGCGGACGGGCTGATGTTCAGTTGTGTGGCGGGGTCGTTCGGTGCCGAGGTGCCGAGCCTGGAGGAAGTCCGGGCCGGACTGCGGGAGTTGCTGGACGGGATGCTCAAGGCCTGAGAAAAGCCGTGGTGCGGCAAGGGGCGTTGGGAAAGGATGCGGGCATGACGACCGAACGCCGTATGCCTGCCACGACCGCCGACGAACGCACCATGCTGGAGGGCTGGCTGGAGTTCCACCGTCAGACCCTCGCGTGGAAGTGCGAGAGTCTGAGCGACGAGCAGCTCAGGTCCTGCGCCGTGGAGCCTTCCGGGCTGTCCCTGCTGGGGCTGGTGCGGCACATGGCGGACGTGGAGAGGAGCTGGTTCCGCCGGGTGCTGACGAACGAGGATGCGGCACCGATCTACTTCAGCGATGAAGACCTGGACGGCGAGTTCCACCTGACCGAGGCGGACACCTACGAGGAGGCGCACGCCGCCTGGCAGGCCGAGATCGAGACCGCCCGGAGCAACGCGGCCCGCTTCGGCCTGGACGACATCTCCGAGGGCAAGCACCGCCGCACCGGCGAGCGGTACAACCTGCGGTGGATCTACACCCACATGATCGAGGAGTACGCGCGGCACAACGGCCACGCCGACCTGATCCGCGAGCGCATCGACGGCTCGACCGGCGACTGACGTCACCCCGGACAGGCCGACTGCTTCCGCACGGGGCGGGAGATCACCCGTGCGGGGCATCCTCCGGCTGTCCGCTGCCCCGCCGCGGGCCGGACGCACCAGAGTGGCGCGGGTGCATCGAACGACGACCACAGCGACGCTCCTGGTGACCGTGGCTGTCTCGGCCCTTTCCGGCTGTACGACCGTCCGGCATCCGCCCGTGCCGGGGTCCTCGGCGGCACCGTCCCGGCCGTCGGCACCGCAGCCGGAGGGGCGGACGCAGACACAGATCGCGCAGGCGCCGGCCCGCGAGGCCCTGCAACTCATCGAGGAGTCCGACCGCCCGGAGCCGGCCGCGTCCGCGTCCCGCCCGGCCACGCCCCCGGCGGCCTCGCCGGAGCGGATGCAGCCGCCGTCCGGCACCCGCGACGTCCGTCCGCGCCCCGCCCGCCCGGAACGCCCCGAGCCGGCCCCGCGCGGCCCACGGCGTCCGCACGCCGATCTGCCCTACGTCCCGGAGTCGGTACATCAGGACGTCCACGAGAGCGTCCCGGACAACACGGACGTGTGCGCGCTGGGCAGGCGCTACGGGGGGTGGGGGGCGGACAGCCCGGAGGCGACCATCTGCCGCGACACCTACGGGCGTTGAACCGCGTCCCGGGCCGGCGCAGCCGGGACGCCGACCCGGACCTGACCTGCCCGTACGGCGGCCCTCACACCAGTTCCCGGCCCCGGCTCCGGCGCTACGGCCGCTGCCCGGATGGACCTGCCCGCTACCGGCGCTCGGCCACTGCCCCGAGAAGGCCCCGGCCCCGCTCCCGGCGCTACGGCCGCTGCCGCGGCGGTGTCTACATCCCATCGCCCTCCTCGCCCAGCCGGGACTCCAGCCGTCTGATGGCCGCCCGGACGCCCTCGCCGTAGGGGTCGTCGGTGAGGGCGGTGGCCGCTCCCCGGGCCCGCCGCAGGTGTGCGCGGGCGGCGACGCGGTGGCCGAGTCGGTCGTAGTCGGCGGCCAGGTTCAGATGCAGGGAGGGGTAGAACGCGCGTACCGCGAGCGCGCCCTCCCCCGCTGTGGACCCGGCGCCGGTGATCTCCTCAGCGGCCGTCAACGCGCGCAGGTCCCACGCCAGTTCGTCGGCGGGATCGTCCTGCGTGTCGGCCAGGTAGTGGGCGAGGGTGCAGCGGTGCAGCGGGTCGCCGTGCTCCCCGATCTCCGCCCACAGGTCCAGGAACCGCTGCCGGGCCTCCTCCCGGTCCCCGGCGTGGTGCAGCATGACGACCTGCCCGATCCGCGTCGGCACGGCATCCGGCGTCGCCTGTCCCTGTCGCTCCACGACCACGCCCTCCGCACCGCTCGCCCGCTGTCCCTCCCGACGCTAACCGCAGGCGGGGTGGAACCGGCTGAGGCCGCTCCGTACGCCGCCGGAGCGTCCGGCTGCCGTCAGCCCAGGTTCGGGATCGTCCAGTCGATCGGCTCGTGTCCCTGCGCCGCCACCGCCGCGTTGATCTGCGTGAACGGACGCGAGCCGAAGAACTTCTTCGCCGACAGCGGCGACGGATGCGCGCCCTTGACCACCACATGCCGCGACTCGTCGATCAGCGGGAGCTTCTTCTGCGCGTAGTTCCCCCACAGCACGAACACCGCCGGGTCGGGCCGGCCGGCCACCGCCCGGATGACCGCGTCGGTGAACCTCTCCCAGCCCCGGCCCTTGTGCGAGTTGGCCTCGCCGCCACGGACCGTGAGCACCGCGTTGAGCAGCAGGACGCCCTGCTCGGCCCACGGCATCAGATAGCCGTTGTCCGGGATCGGGATGCCCAGCTCCTCGTGCATCTCCTTGTAGATGTTCCGCAGGGACGGCGGGATCCGCACACCGGGCCGGACCGAGAAGCACAGCCCGTGCCCCTGCCCCTCGCCGTGGTACGGGTCCTGGCCGAGGATGAGGACCTTCACTCCCTCGTACGGCGTGGCGTCCAGCGCGGCGAAGACCTCCTCGCGCGGCGGATGGACCGGACCCTTCGCCCGCTCCTCCTCGACGAACTCCGTCAGCTCCTTGAAGTAGGGCTGCTGAAGCTCGTCACCCAGAACCCCGCGCCAGGACTCGGGCAGCATGGCGATGTCGGTCACGTCAACGTCCTCACGATGTGCGGTCACTTCCAGGCCACAGAACCTACAGGCGACCACTGACAACGTGCCCGGGAAAGCCCGGGGCCCGCCCCGCCTACCAGGCGGTCTTGTGGTGCAGCTCCCACATCATCATGATCGTCGACGGGTCCATGGCCCGCTCCGCGCCCGAGACGTCCCGGCTCGCCGCCACGTACTGCCTGCCCTGCCACAGCGGCAGCAGCCGCGCGTCGTCCACGAGGATCCGCTGGGCCTCCTCGAACTCCTTCTCCACGTTCGCGCGGTCGCTCTCGCGGCGCGAGCGGGGCAGCAGGTCGCCGGTGATCTCGGGCGCCGGGTAGGGCGTACCGAGGGCGTTCTGCTCGCCGACGAACGGCGCGATGAAGTTCTCCGCGTCCGGGAAGTCGGGGAACCAGCCACGCCCGAACACCGGGTACTCGCCCTTCTGGTAGCCCTCGACGTACGTCTTCCAGGGGCGGCTCTTGAGGGTGATCTGGAACAGGCCGGAGGCCTCGAGCTGGCGCTCCAGCTCCTTGAACTCCGCGGCGGTCTCGGAGCCGTAGCGGTCGCTCGTGTACCAGAAGGTGAGCGGGACCCGCCGGTTTATGCCCGCGTCGGTGAGGATCTTGCGGGCCTTGTCGACGTCCGGGTCGCCGTAGTCGTCGAAGAAGCCCGTCGTGTGACCGGTGAGGCCCTTGGGGACCATGGAGTACAGCGGGTCGACGGTGTCCTTGTAGACCTTGTGGGCGATCGCCGCCCGGTCGACGACCTGCGCGATGGCCTGGCGTACGGCCTTCTTGTTCGCCCAGGAGTCCTTGGGGTTGAACACCAGGTAGTTGATGTCGGTGCCGGTGCCCTCGACGAGCTGGATCTCCTTCTCGTTGGAGGTCTTGCTCTGGAGATCGACGACGTCGCCGGCGGCCAGGCCGCGGTAGGTCACGTCGATCTGCTCGTCCCGCAGGGCCTTGACCATGGCGCCGGAGTCCTGGAAGTAGCGGATGGTCACCGCGTCGTTCCGGCGCTCCGCGTAGCCCTTGTAGCCGTCGTTGCGGACGAGGACGGCCTCCTTGCCGTCGTCGTACGAGTCGAGGGTGTACGGCCCGGAGCCCACGACGTCGCCGCCCTTGCGCAGGGAGTTCTCCGGATAGGCGTCCGGGGAGACGATCGACATGGCGGGGGTTGCGAGCACGAAGGGGAAGGTCGCGTCGGGCTTGTTGAGGTGGAAGATCACCTCGCGCTCGTTCGACGCCTGGACCCGTTCGAGGCTGCCGAGGAGACCGGCGGGGCCGCCGTTGACGTTGATCTTGCGGATCCGGTCGAACGAGTACTTCACGGCCCGGGCGTCGAGCGCGTCGCCGTTGGAGAACTTCAGGCCCTCGCGCAGCTCGCAGCGGTACACCTGGTTCGAGGAGTCGCTGAAGCCGCAACTCTCGGCGGCGTCCGGCTGGGGCTCGCTCGCGCCCGTCGGATAGCTCAGCAGCGTCTGGTAGACGTTGCGGAACAGCTCCCAGGAGCTGTCCCAGGAGGCGGCAGGGTCGAGCGTGCTGGGGGCACTGGTGGTGCCCACGACGATCGGCCCTGCGTCCTCCGGGGTGTCGGACGACAGCACACCGCACCCGGCGACCAGGGACGATATGGACGCGATGGCCGCCACCCGCCGCAGGCATCGGTTCCGGTTGAACACGCGCACGCTCCTCGATCTGCCATACCAAGGGTCGGCAGACCATACCGCAGTGCCGTGCCCCCTGACCCGCCCAGGGACATGACTCCTTGATCGATAAACCTTTAACGACGTTGTCATCGCCATTTGCAGCGTCCTTACCCGGGCGCGGGCGCCGCCTGTGCGAAGGGGCGCCCGTTCCGGGCCGCGTACGCGCCGGGTCAGCCCGTGCCGGCGTTGAGGAAGATGCCGCCGTCCACGACGAGCGTCTGGCCGGTGACCCAGTCGGACTGCCCGGAGGTGAGGAACGCGGCCGCGCCGCCGATGTCCGAGGGCACGCCGAGCCTGCCGAGCGGGTAGGCCGCGGCCGCCTCCTCCTCCCGGCCCTCGTACAGGGCCTGGGCGAACTTCGTCTTCACGACGGCCGGGGCGATCGCGTTGACCCGCACCTTGGGCGCGTACTCGTGCGCGAGCTGCACGGTCAGGTTGATCATCGCCGCCTTGCTGACGCCGTACGCGCCGATGAACGGCGAGGGCGAGAGGCCGGCGACGGAGGCGATGTTGACGATCGCGCCACCGTTGTCCTTCTGCCAGGCGTGCCAGGTCTTCTGGGCGAAGCCGAGCGCAGAGATCACGTTGGTCTCGAAGACCTTGCGGGCGACGTCCAGGTCGAGGTCGGCGATCGGCCCGAACACCGGGTTCGTGCCGGCGTTGTTGACCAGGAAGTCGACGCGGCCGAAGGCCTCCATCGTGCGCTCGACGGCGACGGCCTGGTGGGCCTCGTCGTGCGCCTTGCCCGCCACGTAGATCACGCGGTCGGCGCCGAGCTGCTCGACGGCCTCCTTGAGGGCGTCCTCGTTGCGGCCGGTGATGCACACGCGGTCGCCGCGTGCGACGAGCGCCTCGGCGACGCCGTAGCCGATGCCGCGGCTGGCGCCCGTGACGAGGGCGGTCTTGCCGGAGAGTTCCACGGAAGTCATGTCTGCCGTCCTCTAGTCGAGCGGTCCGCCGGCCACGTACAGCACCTGGCCGGAGACAAACCCGGCCGCCTCGCCCGTGAAGAAGGCGATGGCGTTGGCGATGTCCTCCGGCTCACCGACGCGCGCCACCGGGATCTGGGTGGCGGCGGCGGCCTTGAAGTCCTCGAAGCCCATGCCGACGCGGTCGGCGGTGGCCTTGGTCATCTCGGTGGCGATGAAGCCGGGGGCGACGGCGTTGGCGGTGACGCCGAACTTGCCGAGCTCCTTGGCGAGGGTCTTGGTGAAGCCCTGGAGACCGGCCTTGGCGGCCGAGTAGTTGACCTGGCCGCGGTTGCCCAGCGCCGAGGACGACGACAGGTTGACGATCCGGCCGAATCCCGCGTCCACCATGTGCTTCTGGCAGGCCTTGGACATCAGGAAGGCGCCGCGCAGGTGCACGTTCATGACGGTGTCCCAGTCGGAGACGCTCATCTTGAACAGCAGGTTGTCGCGCAGCACGCCCGCGTTGTTGACCAGGATCGTCGGCGCGCCGAGCTCCTCGGCGATCCGCGCGACGGCCGCCTCGACCTGTGCCTCGTCCGAGACGTCACAGCCGACCGCGATGGCCTTGCCGCCGGCGGCGGTGATCTTCTCGACGGTGTCCTTGCAGGCCGCCTCGTCGAGGTCGAGCACGGCGACCGCGCGGCCCTCCGCGGCCAGCCGTACGGCGGTGGCGGCGCCGATCCCGCGCGCGGCACCGGTGACGACGGCGACCCGCTGCTCAGTGGTGGACATGGCTGCTTCTCCTCAGGTGAGCGACCGCTTAGTACCTTCAGTGGAGGTGACGCTAGAAGCCCTGGCACGTGGTGTCAACGGCCGGGCTCGGCATGTGATCCATTACCCGCGCCCACCTTGCCCTGCCCGCCTCCCGCGGGCACCCGATCGGCCTATGGCTTCGCGCCGCTGCGGCCCTGTGCCCCTAGCGTCGGAGGGCGAGCCACTCGTGGCGGAAAGGAGGCGCTCCCATGCGCCGTCGCACCCGTGTCACGGGCACCCTGTTCACGATCGCCGCGATCGTGCCGTTGGCCGGTCCCGCTCACGCCCAGACCGACCGGGACTGCCGCGACTTCGCCTTCCAGGAGGACGCCCAGGCCGTGTTCGACGCGGATCCGAGCGATCCCAACAGGCTCGACGAGGACCAGGGCCCGGACGACGGCATCGCGTGCGAGGCACTGCCCCGCCTCGGCACTGGTGTCATCTCCCCCGCCGTCCCGACGAGCACACCTTCTCCGGTCACCCCCACCCCCACTACCGCCCCGCCCCGAGGCGTGCGGGGCGGGACCGGGGGTGCGGTGGCTTCAGGGCCGAGCGAATGGGAGGTCGGTCTCGGTCTGGCCTTCGTCGGCGGAGCCACACTCGTTGCCGCCTACGTGGTGAAACGCCGCCGGAGCTGACGCCCCGGCGCGGCGGTGGGCATCACTTCACCAACAGGTCCAGCAGCCGCTCCGTCTCCGCCGCCGGGTCCGTGGTCAGGCCCGTGTGAACGGGGCCGGGCTGGACGATCGTGGAGCGCGGGGCGACGAGCCAGCGGAAGCGGCGGCCGGGGGTGTCGTCCGCTGCCTGGCCGGCCGCTGGGCCGCCCGCGCACATGCCCTCCACGGCACGCAGCGCGGCGCGGACGCCGACCACGTCGGCCCGGGGGTCGAGAGCCAGCAGGCGGGCCTCGTCGAGGTGGGTGCGGGCGCCGACGTAGGACTCCGCGCGGCAGTAGACGAGCACCCCGGCGTTGATGCACTCGCCGCGCTCGACGCGTGGGACGACACGCAGGACGGCGTACTCGTAGATCTGGCGGTCGCGCGCCCCGCCCTTGATGATGTGCCGGTCGCTCACTTGATCCCCTGGATGCGGTCGTGGATGACGGCGGCACGGGCGAGCAGCGGCCGCGCGTAGGCCTGCCTCAGGTCGTCCGGCGCGTCGAAGCCGGGCTCGCCCGTCAGCCAGGCGTCCGGGACCTGCGCGGTGACGTCGGCGAGCAGTTCCTCGGTCACCTGGGGAGCCAACTCGGCCGCCGCGGCGGCGACATCGGGCACGAAGGGCGCGAGGGCATGGTCGGAGGCGTCGTACGGGCGGGCCGTGGAGGCCTCCGCTCCGGGCCAGTTGTGGTGCCAGATCATGGTCGCCCCGTGGTCGACGAGCCACAGCTCGCCCCGCCACATCAGCAGGTTGGGGTTGCGCCAGGACCGGTCGACGTTGTTGACCAGCGCGTCGAACCAGACGATCCGCCCCGCCTCTTGGGAACTCACCGGGAAGGCGAGCGGGTCGAAGCCGAGTGCGCCGGAGAGGAATTCCATGCCGAGGTTGGTGCCGCCGCTGGACCGGAGCAGGCTCTGCACCTGCTCTTCGGGTTCACCGAGGCCTAGCTCCGCGTCGAGGTCGACGGTGACCAGCCGCGGCACGCGCAATCCCAGCCGGCGGGCGAGTTCCCCGCAGACCACCTCGGCGACGAGCGTCTTGCGCCCCTGTCCCGCGCCGGTGAACTTCAGGACGTACGTCCCGGAGTCGTCGGCCTCGACGAGTCCCGGCAGCGAACCGCCCTCACGCAGCGGCGTGATGTAACGGGTCGCGGTGACCTCTTTCAACACTTTCCCAGGCCATCCATCTCTTCAACCTTGCAATCCGCGACCGGCATGCGGTTCTCCCTGCTTCCCGAGCAGTCCGTCGCCGGCGGTTCGCCCCTTGCTTCCGGTCTCCGGCATGAAGCGAGCATAGTAACCGAGGGTGATCACGCTGGACGGCGCATGCCCCGTACGTATCTGCGGTTCGGGATGGACAGGACCGTCGCCACGGAACTCCAGGACCGCGTGATCGCCGAAGCCGACGTACTCACCCGGGTAATCCGTAGCCCGCGGGCCGGCGCGCTGGACAACGAGTTCGACCTCTATGTCACCGGCTGGAGCTCCGAGTGGCCCTCCGGGTCCCAGACCCTGCCGCAGCTGTTCCACGGTTCATCGGTGTTCGAGGGCGGTGGGAACTACTCGCATCTGGAGTCCGTCGAGGTGGACGACCGGACCGCAGAGGCGGAGAAGGCCCCCGGCCTGGTCGAATCCCCGGACGCCTGGGCCAAGTTGGGACGGCAGATCCTCACCGAGCAGATTCCGCAGGTGCCGATCCCGTGGCGCTGTATGTGGATGAAGAACGCCGACGAGCCCCTGCGTAACCACTAACATCCGACAATGCGCACATCCTCATCGCTGCTACGGGCCTTTCGTCCCCAAGTCCAAGAGCGCCTCTACGACTTCTACGAAGAGCTGCGAAGCGCCGACGACCTCTTCTGGGACCGCCACCTGGACGCCTGGGTCGCGACCGGGCACGCAGTGGTCAGCAGCGCCGCAGGTGACCCGAGGCTGTCCTCGGTGCGCTATCCCGACATCGCAGCCGTCTGCGAGGAACTGCGGCCGCTGGCCCGAGTCCTGAGCCGGCAGATGCTCTACAACGACGTCCCCGACCACCCCCGGCTGCGGGCCCTGATCAGCAGGGCCTTCATCCCCAAGGCGGTAGCGGCACTCCGCCCACGGATCGTCGAAGCCGTCGACCGGATCATCACCGACGCCGCGCCGACCGGCCGGATGGACATCGTCGCGGACCTCGCCCGCCCCCTGCCTCTCACCATCATCTGCGACCTCCTCGACGTACCACAGCAGGATCGCCCCGCTGTCGCCGCCTGGTCCGAGCCGATCGCCGAAGCCATCGGCAACTCCCGGCTCGACGCCGACGGCAACCGCGCGGCCTCGCAGAGCATGGCGGAGATGCTCGCCTACCTCCGCGAACTCCTCACGCGCCACGACACCCCGCCGACCCCCCACACCCTGCGCGCGCTGGTGACCGCACAGGCACAGGACACCGAGCAGAACGTCGACGAACTCCTCGCCAACTGCGCCCTGCTCCTGATCGCCGGCCACGAGACGACCACCCACTTCATCGGCAACGCCACACTCGCCCTGCTCCGCCACCCGCACGCGGCCGACCAACTGCGCCGCCGGCCCGATCTGATGCCCGCCGCCATCGAGGAACTCCTGCGCTACGACGCCCCGGTACAGCTGATGCTGCGCCGGGCACGCCAGGACCTGGACCTGGCGGGCCGCACCGTCGTCGAAGGGCAGACCGTGCTCCTCGTAAGCGGTGCCGCCAACCGGGATCCGGCCGCGTTTCCCGATCCCCATGTACTGGACTTCGAGCGGCCCGGCGGACGGCACATGTCGTTCGGGCACGGACCGCACTTCTGCCTCGGCGCGGCGCTGGCCCGGCTGGAAGGCACGATCGCACTGGAAGCACTCCTCACCCGGCTCCCCGGCCTGCGCCTGGACGGCACCGCGCCACAGTGGCAGCGCAGCCTCAACTTCCGCGGCCTCACCCGGCTGGACGTCGCCTTCACCCCGTTCTCGGCCGAACACGACACAGGCCCGCAGAACCTGCGGACCGACGGTCCCCCACGCGGCCTCAGCCGCGCGACACCTGCCGGCGAGTGTGGTCACTGATGGTCGTCGCGGTGCCCCGGGTTACAGCCACCGGACAGTTCGCGCCACCCGGGTCACGACCGCCGCGTAGCCGACGCCGACGACGAGAGAGGCGAACAGGGCGGTGAGCGGGAAGTCCTCCTGGAGGTAGGGGTAGACCTGGTAGTGCGTGAGGTAGATGTAGAGGGAGCTGCTCGCCAGGACACCCGCGAGCGCGCTGAGCGGGCCGAGGCTGGGCAGGGTCGGCACCCAGATCAGCAGCCCTGCCCCGGCGATCACGATGGCCGTGCGTACCGGCTGGTCCTGGAACAGGCCGGGCAGGGTGAACAGCAGCACCGCCGTCAGCAGTGCCCGTTGCCGCACGGTGTTCGCCCGCGCGGCCGCCCAGCCCAGCGCGAACAGCCAGAAGACCACGGTGGGGCTCAGCTGCGGGCGGGCGGACGCCAGGTCCAGCAGGTCATAGCGGCCGACCAGGCCGACGGCCACGAGCGCCAGCGGCACACCGAACAGGTACCGCCGCTCCAGCCGGGCCAGCAGGGGTACGGCCATGAGGAGGGCGAGGACGACGAGGAAGTAGACCAGGGCCTCCACGAACCAGTAGGCCCAGTCGAAGCGGTCGTTCCCCTGGTCGAGCAGGCTGTTGAGGAGCAGGGCGTTGGCCGGGTCGTAGAAGTCGGTCAGGATCACCGCGCCGGTGATCCACACCATGCTCGGAACAGCGATGCGGGCGATGCTGCGCCACAGGTTCCGCACTCGCTCGCGGAGTTCGGCATCGGTCAGCTGGAAGCGGGCGAAGTTGTAGCCCGCGATGCCGATGAGGATGTGAGCGAAGCCCTTGATGTCGAAAACCTGGACGTGCGAGCCGACGATGAGGACGATCCCGAGGGCGCGCAGGGCGATGCTGGTCTCCAGGGTGCGGCGGGTCCTCCAGGACCGCGGGTTCGTCCAGGCCCGCAGGGCTCTTCGGATGCCCGTGGCCGGCCGGGCCCGCGGTGGCTCCGGCCCGGCCTGTCCTTGCAGCCCTTCCAGCCGTTCCGGCGCGGGCGCCGCCATGGTGTGCAGCTCGCGGATGGTCCTCGTGTGCCAGTCCGTGGGCAAGTGGCCCAGGGTTTCCTCCAGGCGCAGGGACATCTCGACGTAGCACAGCGAGTCGCCGCCCAGGCTGACGAAGCTGCTGTCCTCGGTGACGTCGGCGCGATCGAGTATCTCCGCGTAAAGGCGGACCAGATCACCGGCGGGTTGGGGCGTCGCCTCCTGCGAGGGGTGCGTCAGCCGTCGTACGGCCTCGTAGTCGGGCTTGCCCGAGGCCAGGCGGGGCAGTTCGGCGACGGCCCGGACCCGTACGACGCGCGGTGGCAGTCCGCACTTCTGTGCGATCAGCCGCCGGATCCGTCCCTCGTCGCCGGCGCGGCTGAGCGCGGCCACCGCGAGCGCCTCCCCGTCGCCCGCGCAGTAGGCGCTGACGCCCTGCTCCTCCAGCAGGGTCTCGATGCGCTGCGGGTCGATCCGCAGCCCGAGGACCTTCACGAAGCGGCTGCGGCGGCCCACGATTTCGTACAGCCCGTCGGACGCGCGCCGGGCGAGGTCCCCGGTGTGCAGTTCCCGCACGGTCCGGCCGAGGGCGAGGTCGGCCGGGCTCTCGGCGTAACCGAGCATCACGTTCGGCCCCGAGTAGACCAGTTCACCGACACAAGGTCCGTGGCCGTCGACCGGCTGGAGCCTGAAGGAGCCGCCGGGTATGGGCACGCCGACGGCCTCGGGACGCTCGGCGGCGAGGTGCGGCGGGAGGTAGGCCATGCGGGCCGTGGCCTCGGTCTGCCCGTACATCACGAACAGCCGCCAGCCCGAGCGGCGGCCCAACTCGGCGTAGCGGGCGACGCGTTCCGGCGCGAGTCGGCCCCCGGCCTGGGTGACGCGGCGCAGGTGCGGCAGGCCCATCCGCTCGAAGCCGATCCGGTCGAGCAGGTCGAAGGTGTACGGCACACCGGCCAGCGAGGTGCCGCGGGCGGCGTGGAACTCCGCCCAGAAGGCCGCGTCGGACACCGACCGTTCGGTGAGGATCAGCCCGGCGCCGCGCAGCAGATGACTGTGGATGACGGACAGGCCGTAGCAGTAGTGCATGGGCAGCGTGGTGGCTGCCCGGTCCGTGTCGTCGATGCCGAGGTAGGTGGCGATGGACTCGGCGTTGGCCTGGAGGTTCTCGTGCGAGAGCCGCACCAGCTTGGGTGAGCCGGTCGAGCCGGACGTGCTCAGCAGCAGGGCGAGGTCCGGGTGGAGGGTGTGGGCGCTCTCCGGGTTCCGTTCGTCGAGGGTCCACCTCCCGTCGGCATCCGGGCGGGCCACGACGTCCGGGGCGTACGCCTGAGTCAGTGAGCGGATGGTGTACTCGCTGTCGCCGGGGACGAGCAGGACGGGGTGACCGGCGGACAGGGCGGCCAGGTGCGTGACGAGCGCGTCGGTGCTGTTGGCCCCGGCGAGCAGCACCAGGCGCCGTACGGGCCCGAGGCGTTCGGCGGTGACGGCAACCCGCTCGGCCAGCTCGCCGTACGACACGTGTCCGTCCGGGGTGACGAGCGCGACGCGGTCGCCGTGGTCCGCCAGTTGGTGTGCGAACGGCACGGCCTTCGGTTGCGGGAGCGGCACCGCGGGTGAGGCCGGAGCGGCGGGTGCCGGGCGGGGCCCGGAGAGGTGGATCACGGGGCGCGCCCTTTCTGCGGCAACGTCCGCTTGTCAGCACGGAGCCCTTGACGTTTAGGTAAGCTTTACCTTATTCATAGCATGGTCGTAAACAAGCCACAGAAAAGTCACAGGAACGCTTCGCCCCCGCTCTCCACCGGCATGACCGGCGGTACAGGCGAGCCCCGCAGGAAGGCACACGGACACCATGCGACGCCCCTCGGTTCGCCGGATAACCGCGCTGGTCGCGGCCGGTCTGCTGCTCCCCGCCCTGGCCGCGTGCGGCTCCGGCGACAAGGACGGCGCAGGTGACGGCGGGGACCCCTCCCTCGTCATCTACACCGGCCGCAACGAGAAGCTCGTCAAGCCACTTCTGGACAAGCTCGAGAAGGCCGTGGACACCAAGGTCGAGGTGCGCTACGGCGACAGCGCCGAACTGGCCGCCCAGATCCTGGAGGAGGGAGACCGCACCAAGGCCGGGCTGTTCTTCTCCCAGGACGCCGGCGCACTGGGCGCCCTCTCCAGGGAGGGCATGCTGCAGAAACTGCCCCAGGGCACCCTCGACGAGGTCGACGAGGCGTACCGCGGTTCCGCCGGCGACTGGGTCGGCCTCTCGGGACGCGTCCGCGTCATCGCGTACAACCCGGACCAGGTCGACGAGGACGACGTCCCGGACAGTGTCTTCGACGTCGTCAAGCCGGCGTGGAAGGGCAAGGTGGGCTTCGCGCCGACCAACGCCTCCTTCCAGGCGTTCGTCACCGGCATGCGCGTTCTTAAGGGCGACGACACCACCCGCAAGTGGCTTGCGGACCTGAAGGCGAACGGCGCCAAGACCTACGCCCACAATCTCGCCACCCTCGATGCCGTGGAGGCCGGCGAGGTCTCCCTCGGCCTGGTCAACCACTACTACTGGTACGAGCGCGTCGCCGAGAAGGGCGAGGACAAGGTCAACTCCAAGCTGCACTTCCTGCCCGGCAAGGACCCCGGCGCGCTGATCAACGTCTCCGGCGCGGGCATCCTCAAGGACAGTGGGCAGAGCGCGGCCGCCCAGAAGGCGGTGGACTACCTGCTGTCGAAGGAGGCGCAGAGCTACTTCGCCGACGAGACGAAGGAGTACCCGCTGGCCGCGGGTGTCACCAGCACCGTGGAGGACCTGCCGCCGCTGGAGTCGCTGCAGTCTCCCGACATCGACCTCGGCAAGCTGGATTCCCTCCAGGAGACGCTGGCCATGCTCCAGGACGTCGGACTGGTCTGACCCGCCGTGCGCACATCACCGTCCACCTCGCGCCCGGCCGGGGCCCCCGCGCCGGACGGGCGCGAGCGCGGGGCCGGGCCGGGCGGCTCGGGTCGTTCACTCCGCAGGCCCGGAAGGCCCTCCGCCCAGCGGAAAGGGCGTACGGCCGAGCGAAGGCCGCCCCTGGTCCTGCTCGTCCCCGCCGGCGTGGCCGCCCTCTTCGCCCTGCTGCCCCTCGGCTACCTCGCCGTCCGCGCCTGGGAACGCGGCCCCGCGTTCGCCTGGAATGTCGTCGCCGACGAACGCACACTCCAACTCCTTGGCCGCAGCCTCGGCCTGACCGCCGTGGTCGTGGCGGCCTGCCTGGTGCTGGGCGTCTCGCTGGCATGGCTGACCGTGCGCACCGCACTGCCCGCGACCCGCGCCTGGTCCGTGCTGGTCGCGCTGCCGCTGGCCGTGCCCAGTTACGTCGCCGCGTTCGCGTGGCTGTCGGCCGGGCCGGACCTCGCCGGATTCGGCGGCGCGGCACTGGCCCTGACACTGGTCAGCTTCCCGTACGTCCATCTGCCGGTCGCCGCCGCGCTCAGGGGCATCGACCCGGCGCAGGAGGAGGCCGCTCGCTCCCTCGGGCACGGCCCGCTGCGGACGTTCGTCAAGGTCACCCTGCCGCAACTGCGCCCGGCCGCCGCAGGTGGAGCACTGCTCGTCGCGCTGTACGTTCTCTCCGACTTCGGCGCGGTCTCCCTCATGCGGTACGACACCTTCACCCGCGCCATCCACACCTCCTACCGCGCATCCTTCGACCGCACGCCGGCCGCCGCGCTCAGCGTGGTGCTGGTGGTGATGACGATCACGCTGGTCGCCGCCGAGGCCCGTACCCGCGGCCGGTCCGGACACGCCAGAACCGGAACCGGAACCGCCCGCCCGGCCGTTCCCCTCGCACTCGGCCGATGGCGGCCGCTCGCCCTTCTGTGGTGCGGGGCGGTGGTGGCCGTCGCCGTGGCCTTCCCGCTGGGCACCCTCGGGTACTGGCTGACCGTCGGCAGCTCGGCCACCTGGGACCTGAGCGGGCTCGCTCAGACGGCCTGGACCACCCTCGGCGTCGCGGCGGCGGGCACGGGCCTCACCACGGTCCTCGCCCTGCCGGTCGGTGTGATCGCCGCCCGGCACCGGGGGCGCGGAGCCCGCCTGCTGGAGCAGGCGGCGTACGCGGGTCACGCGCTGCCCGGCATCACGGTCGCGCTCGCCCTGGTGTTCTTCGCCGTGCGCTACGCATACCCCCTGTACCAGCAACTCCCGCTCCTGGTCTGTGCCTACGCCGTCCTCTTCCTACCGGTCGCGGTGGCCGCCACCCGCGCGGCCGTGCTCCAGGCACCGCCCGTCCTGGAGGACGTGGCCCGCTCGCTGGGCCGACGGCCATGGCAGGTCCTCCGCGAGGTCACCGTCCCGCTGGCCGCGCCCGGCGTGGCCGCCGGGGCCGCCCTCACCTTCGTGGTCTGCATGAAGGAACTCCCCGCCACCCTCCTCCTGCGCCCCACCGGCATGGACACCCTCGCCACCCGGCTGTGGACCGAGACCGGCGCCGGATCCTTCGCGGCCGCCGCCCCCTACGCCGCCGCGCTCATCCTGCTGGCCGCCGTCCCCTCCTATCTCCTGGGCAGGCACCGGACATGAACGAACTGCACGTAGGGGGACTCACCAAGTCCTACGGAGCCGGCGAACAACCCGTCCTGCGCGGGCTGGAACTCACCGTCCCGGCGGGCGCGTTGGCCGCGGTCCTCGGCCCCTCCGGATGCGGCAAGACCACCATGCTGCGCCTCGTCGCGGGCTTCCTGCGCGCCGACGCGGGCACCGTCCGACTCGGCGACCGGCTCCTGAACGGGCCCGGCGTCCACCTTCCGCCGGAGCGCCGCCGCATCGGCATCGTCCCTCAGGAAGGCGCCCTCTTCCCGCACCTGAGCGTCGCCCGCAACGTCGCCTTCGGCCTCACCGGTTCCGACCGGGCCGAACGGCGGCACCGTACCGCGGAGATGCTGGAGCTGGTCGGCCTCGCCGGATACGACGACCGCATGCCGCACGAGTTGTCCGGCGGCCAGCAACAACGCGTCGCCGTGGCCCGCGCGCTCGCCCCGAGGCCGGGGCTCGTGCTGCTGGACGAGCCGTTCAACGCCCTCGACAGCGCGCTGCGGGCAGGAGTGAGGTCAGACGTACGGGCAGCACTTCGGGCGACCGGAGCAACGGCGGTCCTCGTCACCCACGATCAGCAGGAGGCCCTGTCCACCGCCGACCTCGTCGCCGTCGTACGCGACGGCCGGGTCGCCCAGTGCGCCACCCCACAGGACCTCTACCAGCGCCCCGCCGATCCCTGGGTCGCCGACTTCGTCGGCGACGCCGTCCTGCTCCCCGGCACCGTCGACACCCACGGCACGGCACGGACCGCCCTGGGCACCGTGCGCCTCGCCACCCCGCCCCAGACCCTCCGGACCGGCACGGTACTGCTCCGTCCCGAGCAACTCCGTCTCACCGGCACGGACTCCGAAGGCGCTGTCCGGGGCACGGTGACAGACGTCTGCTACTACGGCCACGACGCCATGGTCACCGTGACCGTCGAGGGCCACGACACGCCCGTCGGCATCCGGGTCACAGGCCCCCTGTCCGTCCGCCCGGGAGAGGAGACGGGTGTCCTCATCGTGGGCGAGGCCGCCCTCCACCCGTAGCAACGGTTACCTGCGGCCCTCTCGCATGTGAGTACTCGATCGCGAAGGGCGTACCGGCTCAGCCGGCCGGGCCCGGGGGGCCATACGCGGAGCCGGTGCCCTGGGCCAGGCCGGCCCGAACGGCCCGCCGACTCCGCGCCGAACCACCCGGCCGGTTCCGCGATCGGCCTGTCGGGCCGAACCGCCCCATGCGAGGGCGCGCTCGGGGCGGTCCGGCGGTCACGCGGGGGCCGCAGCCGCGGGGCCGACCAGTTCGGACAGCACGTCCTCCATGGTGACGAAGCCGATGACCTTGCCGCTCTCGCCGACGACGGCGGCGAGATGGCTGCCCTCGGCGCGCAGGGCCGTGAGGGTGTCGTCCAGCGGGGTGTCGATGCGCACCCGGGTGACCTTGTGCAGCGCGGTACGGGGGAAGGGGCGGTCGCGGTCGGTGACGCCGAGGGTGTCCTTGATGTGCAGGTAACCGAGAAGGGCACCCTCGGGGCCGGTGACGGGGAAGCGGGAGTAGCCCGCCTCCGCGGCCACCCGCTCCAGCCGCGCGGGCGTGACGGTGTGGTCGACGGTGCGCATGCGCCGGGCGGGGACGAGGATCTCGCCGACCGGACGGGTGCCCAGTTCCAGCGCGTCGCGGAGCCGTTCGCCGTCGGCGGGTGAGAGGAGTCCCGCCTGGCTGGAGTCGAGGACCATGCGGGCGAGCTGGTCGTCGGTGAAGACCGACTCGACCTCGTCCTTCGGATCGACGCGCAGCAGTTTCAGCAGGACGTTGGCGAAGGCGTTGATGCCGAACACGACCGGCTTGAGCGCCCGGGTGAGGGCGACCAGGGGCGGGCCGAGCAGCAGGGCGCTGGGCACCGGCGCGGCGAGCGCGATGTTCTTCGGGACCATCTCGCCGATCAGCATGTGCAGATAGGTGGCGAGGGTGAGCGCGATGACGAACGCGATGGGGTGCACCAGGGCGTGCGGGATGCTGGCGGCCTCGAAACCGGGTTCCAGCAGGTGGGCGATGGCGGGTTCGGCGACCGCGCCGAGCACCAGCGAGGAGACGGTGATGCCTAGCTGGGCGGTGGCCATCATCGCCGAGAGGTGTTCCAGGGCCCACAGCGTCATCCGGGCCCGCTTGTCGCCCGCCTGGGCGTGCGGCTCGATCTGGCTACGGCGCACCGAGACCAGCGCGAACTCGGCGCCGACGAAGAACGCGTTGGTCAGCAGGGTCAGTGCGCCGATGGCGAGTTGCAGGAGGGTCATCGGGCTTCCTCCGCGAGCTGGAGGGTCCGCCCGGTGACCGGTCCGGTGATGCGGACGCGGTCGGCGCGGTGATGGTCGACGTCGAGGACCTCCAGCTCCCAGCCGTCGAGATCCACCACGTCCCCCTTGACGGGGATACGGGACAGTCGGGTGGCGATCAGGCCGGCCACGGTCTCGTACGGGCCGTCGGGCGCGGTGAGTCCTGTCTGTGCGAGTTGGTCGAGGCGGACGCTGCCGTCCGCCTCCCACACCGCGCGGCCGTCCCCGGTGCGGGGCCCGGGCAGCAGGTCGACGACCTCGACGGGGTCGTGCTCGTCGCGGACCTCGCCGACGACCTCCTCGACTATGTCCTCCACCGTGGCCACGCCGGCCGTGCCGCCGTACTCGTCGATGACCACGGCCATCGTGCGCGCGGCCCGCAGTCGCTCCAGCAGCCGGTCGGCGGTGAGGCTGTCCGGAACCAGCAGGGGTTCGGTGGCCAGCTCCGTGACCGCGGTGGCGGCCCGTTTGTCCGGATCCAGGGCGAGGACGTCCCGGATGTGGACGCTGCCGACGACCTCGTCGAGGTTGTCGCGGTAGACCGGGAAGCGGGACAGGCCGGTCGCGTGGGAGAGGTTCGCGGCGTCGGCGGCCGTCGCGTGCACTTCGAGTGCCTTCACATCGACCCGGGGCGTCATCACGTTCTCCGCCGTGAGCTCGCTCAGGTGCAGGGTGCGGACGAAGAGCTCGGCGGAGTCGGCTTCCAGGGCGCCTTCCGCGGCCGAGTGCCGGGCCAGGGCGACCAGTTCCCCGGGGCTGCGGGCGGAGGCCAACTCCTCGGCGGGCTCCAGGCCGAAGCGGCGTACAAAACGGTTCGCGGTGCTGTTCAGGTGCCGGATGAACGGGCCGAACGCGGCCGTGAATCCGCGCTGTGGGCCGGCCACCACCTTGGCGACCGCCAGCGGCCGGGAGATCGCCCAGTTCTTGGGCACCAGCTCACCGACGACCATCAGCACGACGGTGGAGATCACCACGCCCAGCACGGTCGCCACCGATGACGCGGCGCCGCCCAGGCCGACCGCCTGCAGCGGGCCGCGCAGGAGCGCCGCCAAGGACGGCTCGGCGAGCATGCCGATCACCAGGGAGGTGACGGTGATGCCGAGCTGCGCGCCGGACAGCTGGAAGGTCAGGCGCCGTACGGCCTTCAGCGCGCCGTCCGCGCCGCGCTCGCCGGCCTCGGCGGCCCGCTCCAGCTCACCGCGCTCAACGGTGGTCAGGGAGAACTCGGCCGCGACGAACACCGCGCAGGCCAGTGTGAGGAGGAGGGCCAGCAGGAGCAGCAGGACCTCGGTCACCGTGCCACCCCCGCTCCCTCGGTCGCATGGGTCGGGCGCGGGATGGCACGGCTGGTACTGGGAGGCTCACCCATCGGGGGAACGTCGCTCCTTCTCGAAACGCATGCAGACAGGGGGTGGAGACAGGATTGCCTGCCTCTACACCAACTGTAAAGGAGGCGCAAAACACCTCACAGGGTGAGGGCTGAGACGGTCCCCGCGGCCGCGCCCACGGTCCGGCGGCTGCCGACCGCCCGGGCGGCGTCCTCGTCCGCCCACCGCTCCACCGTGTACGACACCGCCGTACGCAGGGGACGCGGGAACGGATCGGCGCGGGCCGCGAGTCGGACCGCGAGAAGGAAGCGGTGGTGGCGGGCGGCGAGGTGGGCCCGCCCGTGGGCGAACAGCGCCCGGCCCTCGGCGGGTTCGAGGCAGTTCAGCAGGGCCGTGGTCACCACCACGCGATCCCGTCGGCGGCCGTGGAGCGCGTAGGCGTAGGGGACGTCCTCCGGAAGCATCCGGAAGTGCCGCCACCTCCGTCTCCCGCAGCCCGTCCGGCTCCCGGTGGGCCCGGCGACGTACCCGGCCGTGCCGCACCCCCATGAGGCTTCAGCCGTCCCCTTCACCCCCGGACTGCCCCAGCAGGTCACGCAACAGCCGCTCGTCGTCCGGGTCGAGGCCGGTGACGAAGCGGGCCAGCACCGCCCCCCGGTCGTTCTCGGCGTCCAGCACCTTGCGCATCTTCCCGGCGGCCAGGCCCGCATGGTCCGAGGAGGGTGTCCAGGCGAAGGACCGTCCCGCGCCCCCGGGTGACCGCGCCCTTGGCCAGCAGCCGGGTCAGGATCGTGATCACCGTCGTGTACGCGAGGTCACCGCCGAGGCGTTCCTGCACCCAGCCGGCCGTCACCGGGCCGTCCGCCCCCCGCAGTACCGACAGGACCAGCGCCTCCAGCTCACCCTGCCCCCGCCGCCGGGGACTCCGTCGCTGCTCCGCCACGCCCTGCCTCCGTTCCGTCGCCGTCTGTTGCCCGGTCGGACATCGTATAGACGCCCTCGCCACGCCCACGTCACCGACGAACTCCACGCGTCCACCGACCGACACAACCTCTACAAAATCGTAGAAGCTCTACCGCCCCGGAACCCGCCCGACTTTCTCTACAGTGATGTAGATTTTCAACCCGGGACCCGCATCGGGCCTCGACCGCACACGCCAAGAAGGAGTACGCAGTGGGAGTTTCCCTGTCCAAGGGCGGCAACGTCTCGCTCAGCAAGGAGGCGCCGGGTCTCACCGCCGTCCTGGTCGGCCTGGGCTGGGACGTGCGCACGACCACCGGCACCGACTACGACCTCGACGCCTCCGCACTGCTCCTCGACGCCTCCGGCAAGGTCCCCTCGGACCAGCACTTCGTCTTCTACAACAACCTGAAGAGCCCGGACGGTTCGGTCGAGCACACCGGCGACAACCTCACCGGTGAGGGCGAGGGCGACGACGAGTCGGTCAAGGTGAACCTCGCCGCCGTGCCCGCCGAGATCGACAAGATCGTGTTCCCGGTGTCCATCCACGACGCCGAGAACCGCGGGCAGAGCTTCGGGCAGGTCCGCAACGCCTTCATCCGGGTCGTCAACCAGGCGAACAACCAGGAGATCGCCCGCTACGACCTGTCCGAGGACGCCTCCAGCGAGACGGCGATGGTCTTCGGCGAGCTCTACCGGCACGGCACCGAGTGGAAGTTCCGAGCCGTCGGCCAGGGCTACGCCTCCGGACTGGCCGGTATCGCCACCGACTTCGGCGTCAACGTCTGACACGCACGGAAGCAGCGCCACCGGACCTGCCCCCCGGGGGTCAGGCCGGGCGGCCGCCTCGACAACCAACCGGGAGCGTCCTCCAACTGGTCTGCGATCCAGGCACCTTGCCGGGCCGGCCGTGACGGCGGGCTGGACGCCGAGCGCTCATCGCCGCCGTGGGCGCGCGCCGTGACAGAGGAGGAGAAGAAGGCGGAGGCAGACACGACGCCCCCGATCGTGCAGGGTGACACCGGCATCGTCGCCGCGTTCATCGGCACGAGCACCCTGGACGTCGCCGGGTGACGGCACTCGACTGAAGCGCCGGATCCTGACCAGCCGGTGAAGCGCAATCCGGACGAGCCGTCTCTTTGGGGATCCCGCCCCCGCCTCCGCCGGTCGTGCCCGATGATGAGCGGGCCATGACCGAGCTCCGTACGACGACGCACCGCGCACCGCTGCCCGTTCTCCGGGCCGCCGTGTTCGCGCTCGTCGGTACGGTGCTCGGTGCGTCCGCGCACCATCTGGTCGCCGAAGGGCCGGCGCCCTGGCGGCAGAGCACCGCGGCCGCGGCCGCGCTGTTCGCCGTGGGACTGGTCGGGGCGCGACGCCCCCGCTCGCTCACCGCCGTGGTGGTGGCGTGCGGTGCGGCGCAGTCCGCACTGCACGTATGGCTGGCGACGGCACACCCACACCCCGCACCGGCCGCAGTCATGCCCCCACACGCCCATCACCCGGTGGACGTTCACACGTCCTGGCACGAGCGGCTGCCCGACTCGCCCGCGATGACCGCCGTACACGCGGCCTCGGCGATGCTGGTGGCCGTGATGCTGCACCAGGCGGACACCGTCTGCTGGTCACTGGCACACGGTCTGACGACCGCGGTCGACGCGGTCCGCGCCCGGATGGCCACGGTCTGGACGCTCCTGAGCGGTCATCCGGCGCCGGCAGGGCACCGCTTGCCCACGGTCGTCCAGGCGTGGCTGGCCCGCCCGCCCCTGAAGGGGGCGGTGCTCAGGAACGTCGTGGTGCGCAGGGGGCCGCCCCGAGCAGGGACCCTTCTCGCCATCTGACCTCTGCGGGACGTCCGTCCGGCCGTCCCGCGCTCGTCCCTGCCTGGAGACACCCATGTTCCATGCCACGAAGAAGAACGGCACCGCCCGGCGCCTGACCCTGCTGACCGCCGCGACAGCCACCGCCGTCCTCCTCACCGCCGGTCCGGCGGCCGCCCATGTGGAGGTCGAGGCCGACAACGCCCAAGCCCTCGCCGAGAACGTCAGGCTCACGTTCATCGCCGAGTCGGAATCCGCCGACGCGGGGGTCACCGAGCTGCGCGTGGTCCTGCCGGAGGGCATCGCACCCGCCGACGTGACCTACGACGAGGGCCCCGAGGGCTGGAAGTTCACGGCCCGCGACGACGGTTACGTCATCAAGGGCCCGGCCGTGAAGGTCGGCGGGGACGCCGAGCACTCGGTCGTCGTCAAGCAGCTGCCCGACGCGAAGGAACTGGCGTTCAAGACGCTGCAGACCTACAGCGACGGACGGATCGACCGCTGGATCCAACTGGGCGAACCCAGCGGCGACGGCCACGGGCACGAAGCCCCGGTCCTCGAACTCAAGGCAGCAGCACCCGGCGCGAAGCCCGCCGACCCGTCCCCGAGCGAGACCCGGCCGGCGTCCCCCTCCCCCACTGCCACGGAGACCGAGACGGAGCCCGAGTCCTCTCCCGCGACCCGGGCCGAGGAGAAGAACGACGACGGCGGCCTCTCGGCGGGCGCATGGATCGGCATCGGCGCCGCGGTCCTGATCGTGGCGGGCGGTACCGCCTACGTCGTACGCCGTCGGGCAGGCGCCCAGCAGTAACAGCAAGGGGGCCACGGCTTGATCACGTTCGGTCGCCGTGCGGCGCGACGGCCTCCCGCCTGCCGACCCGCTCAGAGCCTCTGAACGCCCCAGAAGGCAGCGACCAGCACGACGATCACGGCCGCCACCAACCAGACGGCCAGGCCGACACGACGCATCCACGGGCTCACACTCCATTGATGCCCGCCGGCCGCGCCCGCACACCGTGCGAGGACGAGCCTCTGCAAGACGACCCTACGGAGGCGAGGCCGATCCGTCAGTGGTCGTCCCAGTGCCCTTCATGAGCGGCGTGGCGGTGACCGTCATGCAGGTAGTCGGTGTGATCCTCGTGCGGCACGGCGACATGGCCGCATCCCTCACCGTGCTGGTGGTCGTGGTCGTCATGGGCGGCATGACCGGCAGGGGCGCACTCGTCGACGTGGTCGCCGTGGACCCGGTGGATGTGGCCGTCGTGCGCGTAGTCGGTGTGATCGCCGTGCGGGAAGGCGACGTGACCGCAGCCCTCACCGTGGGTGTGCGTGTGCCCATCGTGCGTGCGGTGGTCGGTGGCGGTGGACATGGGGGACTCCTCGCTTGCCTTTCCGGCCGCCCGCGGACCTGCCCCGGACGACGAATTGCGACATCAACATATAGCGACTCCTGCATGGCCCGCTGAGCCGCCACCTACGTTTCACACGCAGATCACCGCAACTCCACTGACATCAGTCCCGCCACGCGCGAAACGCCCCTCGGACCCCACCCCAGGGTGTTCAGCGAGCACTACGGGAAGTTAGGTTGACGACAACGACAATCGTTTTACTCTCCGGGGGTGCCCGTGACCGCTCAACAGGCCACGATCGGTGAGGTGTTCAGCGCGGGTGCCGAGGAGTTCCACCGCTGGTCGCCGCTGCTGTGGGACCGGGTGGGGCGGGCCACGGCGGAGGTGTCGGCCCCGGCCCTCGGCGAACGGGTGCTCGATGCCTGCTGCGGGGCCGGGGCGTCGGCGCTGCCCGCCGCCCGTGCGGTCGGCGCCGGCGGACTGGTCGACGCGGTCGACCTCTCCGGTGCCCTCGTCGCGCTCGGCGAGCGGCGCGCACGGCAGGAAGGCCTGGCCGGCCTGCGGTTCCACCAGCACGACGTGACGTCATGGGCGGCGCCCGAGGGCGGCTACGACCTGGTGCAGTGCGCCCTCGGCGTGTTCTTCTTCCCCGACATGGACGGCGACACCGCCAAGCTCGCCGGGCTTCTGCGACCGGGTGGGCGGCTCGCGGTGACCGTGTGGGAGAAGGGGGCGCTCGGCGGCTGGGGGCAGGCGTTCAAGAGCGCCGTCGAGACGGAGCGTGAATGGCCGGGTTCGTCGCAGTCGCCCCAACTGGCCCGGATCGACACCTCCGACACGCTCGCCGCCTGGCTGGAGGGCCTCGGGCTGAGCGGCGCCCGGGTCGTACGCCGGGATCTGGCCGTGCCTCTGACGCCCGCGACCGCCTGGGACCTGGCGGTGGGCAGCGGCACCCGCGCCCTGCTCAACGGGCTCGCGCCCGCCGCGGTGGAACGCGTGCGCGCCCACTTCACCGCCGCGCTGGAGGCATCCGGCGTGACGGACCTGGACGTACGGATCCTGACCGGGACGGCCGTGGCATGACCCAGCGGCCCTCTCACACCGCCGCTCGGCAGGCCGAGGGCTTCACGGCCGCGATCTGCCGGGCCGAGGGCGGTTGCGGCGCGGCGGACGGCCGCGTCCTCGAAGCACTGCGCACCGCTACCCGGCAGGTGCCGGGCGGGCTGCTGGTCGCCACCGGCTGTCTGGGCCGGCACCTGCACTGCCCGCACCACGAGGGCAACCAGGTGCCGCGCGCCGGGCACCGTGTGGTGGTCCAGCCGTGCACCCGGGACCGTACGCCGCTCGGACCCGCCCTGGCCTTCGGCCCGCTCACGGAACCGGACCAGTCGCAGGCACTGGCCGACTGGCTGACGGAGGGCCTGCGCCAAGGGCGCCGCCCTCCGCGCCGTCTGCTGGCCGTACGACCGTCCCGCCGTTCGGAGCGGTAGCGGCAACGGGCCCGTCGTCAGAGCGGGGGCCGGCGGGGCGGTGTCATCGTCCGGCGGGTACGGGGGCGGCCCTGCCCGTTCGCCCGACGAGCCTCGCGAGGAGCCCGTGGCGGGGAGCCAGGCACCACGTGAGGGCGAACAGGCCGGTGAGGACCACGACGACGAAGCCGCCGGCGGCCAGGTCGTACGTGTACGAGACGTACAGGCCCGCGACGCTGCCCGCGCAGCCGATGAGCGAGGCCAGCAGGGTCATCGCCCACAGTCGTTCGGTGAGCATGCGGGCGGTGGCGGCCGGGGTGATGAGCAGGGCGAGGACGAGGATGTTGCCGACCGCCTCCAGGGACATCACGATCGTCGTGGTCACGACGAGGTAGAGCGCCAGGTCGAGGCGGAACACCGGCAGGACCGCGGCGCGTGCCGTTTCGCGGTCGAGGCTGACGGCGACCAGTTCCTTGCCGAAGGTCGATGTGGCCGTTGTCGATGACGTGCGCGGTGGGTGCGGTGGCGGTCGGGGTCGTGCTGTTCGACGGCGTGGCCGAGCCCGTCGGGTGGCCGGGCGCCGGGCTCGTGCCGTCGCCCGGCAGTACCTCGGCCGGGTCGATGTCGTCCCCGACGACCACGGCGAGGGCCTCGGTGTCCCTGGCGCCGCCGACGGTCACGGTGAGAGTGAGCCGGTAGACGCCCTCCGCCGTGAACGCCCAGGTGGGTACGGCCCGTTCCCACCCCACACCTGCCGAGTGATGCCGCCGGACGTCTGCGGGCCGCGCCGCTGGAGGAACGGCGCGTGCGCTGACGCCGACCGCGCGGCCGGGCACCTCCACCCACCTCGGTCTCGCAAACCCACCTACACATGAGCTATCGTTCATATGGATATGGATTTTATTTTCATGAACGCGGCCGTCGCGGCGCTGGCCTGCGCCGGATCGCACCTGCTGATCGCCGCCTACCGGGACGACCGGATCCGGGCGTACGGGGTGCCCTCCAGGACCGCCCTGTGAGCCCGCGTTCGGTGACCGTCGGCGCTGCGCGCGCACGCCCGTGCACGCTCGTCGTCTGCCGGGGCTGCTGCTGCGGCAACCCGCGCAAGCATCCTGACACCGACCACTCCTGGCAGCTGGACCGGCTGCGCGCCGCAGCGGCCGAGCATGGCTTCCAGGTTCGCACGACGGACTGCCTCGGCCCCTGCGACCAGGCCAACGTCATCGTGGTCCAGCCCTCCGCCGCCGGGCGCCGGGCCGGCGGCCGGGCGACCTGGATCGGCTTCGCCATGGACGACGACGTCACGGACGACGTCCTGCGCTGGGCCGCCGACGGCGGTCCCGGGACGGCGCAGCCCCCGGCCACACTGGAACTGCAGTTCATCCGCCCACCGCGCGAGGCACGGCTCCGTGCACGCCGGTGATCCGGTGCCTCCCGGCGACGCCGTGGGCGGCCGCGACGTCATCGCGGCCGCCCGCCTCGACGAGTCGACCGCCGTCTCGGTCGCTGCCACACTCCAGGCGCTGGCCACGCCCTCCCGACTGCTGATCCTCACCGCCCTGCGCCGGTCCGCGTACTCGGTCACCGAACTCGCCACCGCCGTGGGAATGGAGCAGTCCGCGGTCTCCCACCAGCTGCGGCTGCTGCGCCCTGGGCCTGGTCACCGGGCAGCGTGACGGCCGCCGTATCGTCTACCGCCTCTACGACGACCACGTGGCGCAGCTCCTCGACCAGGCGGTCCACCACATCGAGCATCTACGGCTCGGTGTGCGGGACCCCGGCTGACCAGCACATCCATCTTCGCGCTCTGGGGGTGAATCCCGGTGTGAACGACCCGATGACCCAACAGCGGCCCACCCGCCGGCGGTCGGCCCTTCTGGATGCTCTCGCGAACTGACCGTCGGACTGACCGTCGAGGAGTGGGCCGGGAAAATCGCCGCCGACTCCGGGTTCGCCGCGGTGGAGCACACCGTCGAACTCACCGGCGTCTGCACCGGCTGTCAGCCCACCGCCCACGGCTGCGCGGGCTGAAACAGAGGCGGGCACCCTGCCGGGCCTCGACGACGGCACCGCCGTCCTGGTCCGCCGGCTCGTCTGGAAGGCTGATCCCATGACGGTGCCAAACTCCCCCGAGTTCCTGCAGATAACCCGGCCGCACGAGATCACGCCGGACTTGAGAAGACAGCTGGTCGGCTGCTGGGAAGCCGTCATCAACGCGGGCGGCGCGGTGATCGCGCCCGGGATTCCCCTGCCTCCGGTCAGCGTGCGTGACGTCGCTCCGGCGGCGGAACGGCTCATCGCCGGACTCGATCCGGAGCGCGGCAGGCTGCTCGTCGCCACCGTGGACGGATCGCTCGCGGGCTGGCTGATCATTCGTCGGGACCTTCATCCCCTGGTCGCGCACTGCGGGGTGGTCAACCACGTCCAGACGCACCCTCACTGCCGTCGAAGGGGAATCGGCACTGCCCTCATGACCCGCGTCCGGGAGATCGCCGTCGAGGACATGAAACTGGAACGGCTGCAGCTCAGTGCGCGAGAAGGACTCGGCCTGGAGCACTTCTACCGGAGCCTGGGATGGACGGAGGTGGGCCGCTGGCCAGGTGCGCTGCGTGTGGCCCCTGGCGACGACCGTGACGACATCCTGATGAGCCTCAGTCTCTGAACTCGCGCACGCACTCCTTCCGTTCGGGGACAGGACGTGGTCGGCCGTGCCGGGCGGCAGGTCGCGGCAGTAGCTCCAGCGGGCGACGGCGCCAGCCGGGCGCGGTGACAGACCGGAGCGGCAGGCGCCTGCGCATCGCCGCGCGGACGAGAGCAGGGAAGCCGTCGAGCGCGCAGGCAGCCGCCGTGCACCAGGACCAGGGCCGCCGCGGGCGTCCGGCCCCTCATCGCGGCTGCGCGGGCGGGGCGTCCGGGCTGCGGCGCAGGTGCGGGGCCACGCTGCGGAGCTTTTCGCAGGTCTCCTCCCATTCTCCTGCGCCCATCCCGTACTTCCCCTGACCGCCGAGTACATCGCCGCGGGCCACACCGCACTGCCCGACCTCGCCCGGGCCGCGGACGCCCTGCGCCGCATGATGCGTGTCCTGACCGGTCGCGGTGTCTTCGCCGAGCCGGAGGAGGACGTCTACGCCCTGACGCCCGCGGCCGAACTCCTCAAGGACAGCGGGGCGTTCGGCCTGCGGGCCTGGTTCGACCCGGACGGCATGGGCGGGCGCACTGACCAGGCACGAGGTTCGCGGCACCGGACGTCGTCGCGGCCCACGCCTGGCCCGAGCGCGGGCACGTGGTCGACGTCGGCGGCGACCCCGGGTCCTGCTCACCCGGCTGTTGACGGCGCGCCCCGGGCTGCGCGGCACACTGCTCGACCTGCCGGAGGCGGCCGAGGAGGCAGGCCGCGCGCTGGCCGCCGCCGGGCTCGGGGAGCGCGCATCCGTACGCCCCGGCAGCTTCTTCGACCCGTTGCCGGCCGGGGCCGACCTGTATCTGCTCACCTGGGTGCTGCACGACTGGAACGACGACGAAGCCCTGCGCATCCTGCGCCGAGGCGGCGGCCTGCAGCGGGGAGACCCTCATTGTCGAGAACCTGGTCACCGAGGGCCGCCGCGCCGACGTGGCCGCCGCGATGGACCTCCGGCTCCTGGTGCTCTTCGGCGGCCGGGAACGCACCGACATACGGCGACGGGCGGCACGGTTCCCCACCGTGCCGCCCGTCGCCGGGTTTCCCCGCGTTTCTAGGAGCGCGCCGCCAGACGCCACCCACTCGTCCGCTCCCGCTCGCCCCAGAACGCCGCGTACCGGCCGCCGAGCGCGAGTACGAAATCATTTTCAATAAGCCGACCGCGCTGCCTCGCCGCGGCGCCCCGGAACCCGACAGCGAACCGACAGCCCCGCTTTACCCATGTCCTTGCGCGAAGCAGTCAGGATTTCGACGTTGCCTGAACAGCCGGTCCACAGGGGCCGTACCTCTCGGCAGATCACGAATCCCCGGAAGGAACGTCAGCATGACCAGCGAATCAGTTCAGCCGATGTCGGGACCGAGCCGCCGTGCCCTCGTGGCGGCGGTGGGCGCGGCAGGGCTCACCGCGGCGCTGACGGCGTGCGGATCGGAGGACAAGGCGTCCGATCCGTCCACCGAACAGGGCGGCGGCGCGACGAACGAGGGGGGCGGCTCGTCCACCGGAGCGGGAGCCGGCGGTGCGGTGCTCGCGAAGACCGCCGACATCCCCGAGGGAGGCGGCAAGATCTTCAAGGACGAGAAGGTCGTGGTCTCGCAGCCGACCGCGGGCGAGTACAAGGCGTTCTCGACGGTTTGCACCCACCAGGACTGTCCGATGGTGGACCTCAAGGACGACATCATCTCCTGCACCTGCCACGGCAGTCAGTTCTCCATCCTCGACGGCAGCGTGAAGAAAAAACCCGCGGTCAAACCGCTGGAGCCGAAGCAGATCACCGTGAACGGCGACTCCATCACGCTCGCCTGATCCCGCGCGGGCGCTCCAGACACGCCAGCACCTCGTGCGTGGTCGCGACCGTGGCGACCAACGCGAGGGTGTGGCGGATCATCGCGGGGGTGTAGTCCGAGGGCACTCCCGCGATGGCGTCCGCCGGGACGACGGCGGTGTAGCCGCGGTTCACGGCGTCGAACACGGCGTTGGGAACGGCCACGTTGGCCGAGACCCCGGTGACGATCAGCGTGCGGCAGCCGAGGTTGCGCAGCAGCGGGTCGACATCGGTTCCCTGGAGGGGTGACAGCCCGTGCAGGCGCCGTACGACGAGGTCCTCGTCGGCGACCTCGATCGGGGCCGCGACCCGCACCGCCGGTGTGCCGGACAACTGCTGGACGGGCAGGCGTTCGGCGGCCCGGAACAGGCGGGCGTTGCGGCTGGCCCCGCGGCCGTCGGGGCGGCGCTCGGCGATGGCGTGGACGACCTGGACGCCACCCGCGTGCGCGGCGGCCACCAGTCGGGCGACGTTGGCGAGCATCCCGCCGGCGCGGGCCTCCGCGGCGAGTTCGGGCAGTGCGCTGTCCGCTCCGACGACGCCCTCCTGGCACTCGACGGTGAGCAGCACGGTGGTCCGCGGATCGAGGAGTTCGCTGAGCTCTGCGTACGCGGGCACGGTTCCCCCTGGGCGCCGGCGGCTGGGCGCGCGAGCGTAGCCACCATTGCGCAGGGACGGAAGAGAACCCATCCTTTTCTGACGTGATGTCAGAGGATCTCCTCTGACACGACGTGAGAGAAGAAAGAGGGGGAGCATGACCGTCACTCAGCAGCGCCGGGGCCGGAAGATCATGATGACACCTGGCGAGCTGGACGAATTCCTCGTCACACAGCGCACCTGCCGGGTCGCCACGGTGTCGGCCGACGGCGCCCCGCACGTGAGCACACTGTGGTTCGCCTGGGACGGCACCTCGATGTGGCTGTACTCGGTCGTGCGCAGCAAACGGTGGACCGACCTGCGGCGCGACCCGCGGGTGGCGATCGTCGTCGACACCGGCGAGGAGTACGACGAGCTGCGCGGCGTGGAGCTCTCGGGCGCCGTCGAGTTCGTGGGCGAGATCCCGCGCACCGGCGAGCTGCGCGCCGAACTCGACGTCCCGGAGACGTTGTTCGCCCGGAAGAACTTCGGCCTGGAGGAGATGCCGCACGACGGGCGGCACGCCTGGCTGCGTCTGACGCCGCAGAAGATCGTCTCCTGGGACTTCCGCAAGCTGGCGGCGCAGTAGGTGAGACACCCCCGGCCCCGCCCCGCGCCGAGGCGCTGCGCCGGGCGGCCCCGGCACTCGCCGCGGCCCGCGCTCAGTCGAGGCTCTCCCCCGCCGCCTGAAGGGCCTTCACCGCGGCCCGGATCGACGGGCGGCGGTCGGCGTCCGCCCGCCAGACCACGTACACGTGCCGCCGGACCCGCTGCCTGACGGGGACGGTCACGACCCCGGCGGGCACGGGGCGGCGGCCGAGCAGCGGGGCGACGCACACACCGAGGCCCGCGGCGACCAGCGCGAGCTGGGTGTGGGTCTCGGCGGCGCGGTGACCCACGAGCGGCTCGATGCCCTTCGAGCGGAGCGTGAACATCAGCCACTCGTGGCAGAACTCGCCCTCGCCCCAGGTGATCCACTCGTCGTCGGCGAACTCCGCGAGGTCCACCTCGTCCCGCCCGGCGAGCCGGTGGTCCGCGGGCATGGCCACATCGGCGGGGTCGTCCATGATCGGCGCCTTGACCAGGCCGTCGGGCAGCGCCATCGGCTTGTTGTACCAGTCGAGCACCACGGCGAGGTCGAGGTCGCCGCGCACCACCCCGGCGAGGGCGGCCTCCGGTTCCAGCTCGCAGGAGCGCAGCCGGAGCGCCGGATGCCGCTCGCGCAGCGCGGACAGCGCGAGCGGCAACAGGCCACGGGCGGCCGTCGGGAACGCCGACAGTCTCAGCTCGCCGACGACCTGCCCACGCTGTGCCTCCAGGTCGGACTGGGCGAGTTCGACCTGGGACAGGATGCGCGCGGCGTGCTCGGCGAGCAGCCTGCCCGCGTCGGTGAGCCGCACGCCCCGGCCGTTCTTGGCGAGGAGCTGCTGCCCGACCTCCCGCTCCAGCTTGGACAGCTGCTGGGAGACGGCGGACGTCGTGATGTGCAGCCCCTCGGCCGCGCCGCTGACCGAGCCGTGCCGGGCGAGGGCGTCGAGAGTGCGCAGGCGCTCCAGGTTCAACACGTAAGCAATGCTACGCAATACCGGGTGCGAAATCTCGGTTGTCCTACGAGGTTCTCGCCCGGCATCGTGACTGCCATGACCACCGTCACCACTCCCAACCGGGTCACCATCCCCTCGGACGACCGCCCCCGCCGCCGCCTCGACTGGCGTCTCCGCTTCGCCGCCCTGTCCCTGATCTGGGGCTTCAGCTTCCTCCTCATCAAGGTGGGCACCGAAGGGTACGCGCCGTTCCAAGTCACGCTCGGCCGACTGGTGTTCGGTACGGCGGTGCTGGCCGCCGCGATGGCGGTGCGCCGCGAGCGGCTGCCGCGCGGGGCGCGTACCTGGGGGCATCTGACGGTCGCCGCGTTCCTGCTCAACGCCCTGCCGTTCTCGCTGTTCGCGTACGCCGAGCTGACCATCCCGTCCACACTGGCGGGCATCTGCAACGCGACTTCGCCGCTGTGGGGCATGGCGCTGTCGCTGGTCGCCCTGTCGGAGGACCGCCCGACCAGGGTGCGGGTCGCCGGGCTCGGGCTCGGCTTCCTCGGGGTGCTCACGGTGCTCGGTGCCTGGCAGGGCTTCCACGGCCTGGACGCCACCGGCACGGCGCTGGCCCTGCTGGCCTCCCTCAGCTACCCGATCGGCTGGATCTACGTCCGCCGCACCCTGGCCGGCACCAGCCACTCGCACCTGTCGATGACCGGCGCGCAGTTGCTCCTCGCCACGGTCCAACTGGCCGTCGTCACCCCGATGTTCACCACCCTGCCCACCAGCCTGTCCGTCGGCCCGCTGCTGGCGATCGCCGCCCTGGGCGCACTGGGCACGGGCCTCGCCGTCCTCCTCCAGTACGGCCTGGTCGCCGAGGTCGGACCGACGACCGCCCAGATGGTCACGTACTTCATCCCGGTCATCGCCACGGCCGCGGGCGTCGCACTCCTCGGCGAGTCGCTCACCTGGTCGACCCCGGTCGGGGCGGTGATCGTCCTGATCGGCGCGGCACTTACGCAGGTACGGCCGAAGGCTCGGGCGTAGAGGTCTTCTACGCGTGATGGCCCGGCCGGACCTCTACGCCCGAGCCCCTGGCGGCCCCTCTACGCCTGATGCCCCCGACCGAACCTCCCCGCCCGACACCCCGCCCGGACCGGTTCGGCAGACGCCTCGGACGCAGGCTCCGGCGGACGCCTCCGACGTCGCGGCTCCGCCGAACCTCGAGTCTGGGAGGTTCGGCGGACGTCGCGGAGACAGCCGGTTCGAGGACGCCGCCCCAGCCGGCTCACGGACGCCCGCGGACGAAGCCGGTTCGAGGACGCCGCCGCCCCAGCCTCACGAAAGCCGCGGACAAACCCGGTTCGAGGACACCCCCTCGGACACAGCCAGTTCACGGACACCGCGACCCCACCCCGAAAGCCTCAGACGTAACTCCGCGCCGGAGCCGGCCCAAGGGCCGAGGCGATCGCGTCGGCGAGCGCCTCGGTCTCGTCCTCGGCGAGTGTCGAGATGGTGACCCGGATGCCGGGCGGTGCGCTCAGCCGGAAGCGGGCGCCGGGGACGACGGCCCAGCCGGCGTGCAGCAGCCGCGCGACGGCGCCGGTCTCGTCCGGCACGGGAACCCACACGTTCATACCGCTGCGCCCGTGCGCCACCACACCGCGCCGGCGGAGCGCGTCGACCAGCGCGTCCCGGCGCTTCCCGTACGCCGCCGCCACCGCGCGCGTGTCCACCGCCCCGTCGACCCACAGTCGCACCAGCGCCCGCTGCATCAGCCGGCTCACCCAGCCGGGCCCGAGCCGCTGCCGGCCACGGACCCGGTCGACGGTGACGGCGTCCCCGGTGAGCAGGGCGAGGCGCAGATCGGGTCCGTAGGCCTTGGCGACCGAACGCACGAACGCCCAGTGCCGGGTGGCGCCGGCCAGGGGATTCAGGGGCACGTCGACGATGCCGTGCCCGTGGTCGTCCTCGATGAGCAGGGTCTCCGGGTGCTCCCGGAGCACGGACCGCAGGGCACGCGCGCGCGTGGCGCTCACCGCGGCGCCGGTCGGGTTCTGCGCCCGGTCCGTGACGATCAGGGCACGCGCCCCGGCCGCCAGGGCACGGCGTACGTCGTCGGCGTACGGCCCCTCGTCGTCGAGGCCGACGGGGACGGTCCGCAGCCCGAGCGCCGGGACGAGGTCGAGGGTCCTGCCCCAGCCGGGGTCCTCGACGGCGACGGTGTCGCCGGGCTTGAGGTGGGCCGCCAGGACCCGCTCCACGGCGTCGAGCGCTCCGGAGACCACGACGAGCGGCCCTTCCGGCACCCCGTCGGCATCGAACCCGTCCCGGGCGATCCGGGCCAGCTCGGGATCCACGGGCTCCTCGCCGTACAGGACCGGAGCACGGTCGCCCTCGGCGGCCGCCGCCGCGAACGCCTCCGCGAGGGCCGGCAGCAGTGCCGGGTCCGGATTGCCGCTGGACACGTCGCGCACGCCTTCGGGGACGTCGACCCTGATGTGGTCCCGCCCGGTCGTGGCCGGCGCGGGCCGCACCCGGCTGCCGCGCCGGCCCGCGGTCTCGATGACCCCGCGCTCGCGCAGCGTCCGGTACGCGGCCGCGACCGTGTTGGGATTCACCCCTAGCCGCTCCGCCAACTCCCGCATGGGCGGCAGCAGTTGGCCAGGTCGCAGCTCACCGCTCCCCACCGCCCCCTCGATGCTCGCGGAGATGTCCGCTGCACGACGCCCGCTGATCCGATACTCTCCTAGCACAAACCCAATTATGCACTAGTGCAATGGAGAGCGCCATGCAGGGGACCACGCCGACGCCGTCGCAACCCGCCGCCTACGCCCCCACCGACCGCACCGTCCCCACCCGCTCGGCGGACCGGGCCTCGTATGACAAGGAACTGGTGCACTCGATACTCGACGAGGCCTACGTCTGCCATCTGGGCTTCGTCCGCGACGGCGCGCCGGTGGTGCTGCCCACGCTGTACGCCCGGCTCGGCGAGCGGCTCTATGTGCACGGCTCGACGGGCTCGCGCCCGCTGCGGGCGACCGGCCAGGCAGACCCGGGTCTGCCGGTCTGCCTGACCGTCACGCACGTCGACGGACTGGTCCTGGCCCGCTCGGCCTTCCACCACTCGATCAACTACCGCTCCGTGGTGGTGCACGGCGTCGCCCACGACGTGACGGACCCCGAGGAGAAGCGGCAGGCCCTGGACGCGCTGGTCGACCACGTCGTGCCGGGCCGCTCCGCCGACTCGCGGCCGGCCAACAAGAAGGAGCTGGCCGCCACCGCGGTGATCCGCCTGGACCTGAACGAGGTCTCCGCCAAGCTCCGCACCGGCGGCGTGAACGACGAACCGGAGGACCTCGGCCTTCCGCACTGGGCCGGTGTGGTCCCGGTGCGCAAGACCTACGGCGCTCCGATCGCCGACCCCGGCCTGACCCCCGGCACCGACCTGCCGCGGTATCTGAAGTCCCTGTGAAACCGCGGCGGCCTAAGGGGCGCGGGGCTGTGCTGATATGCGGCTCCGCCGCGATGGGGGTCCCCCCTGTTCGAGCGAAGCCGAGAACTTGGGGGAGCGACCAGCCACAGACGGCCCGCAGCCGCCGGCGAACCACGGCTCCCCGCCCCGTCGTCACACGAGCATCACCGGCTCCTTGGACGCCCTCGAACCACGCACCTCCCCCACCGCAAGCCCCGCGACCGAGCCCAGCATCAGCAACGTGCCGGCCAGCGTCGCCACCGTGAGGTGCTCACCGAGCAGGACGACGGCGAGCACCGCCGCGCTCACCGGCTCCAGCAGCATGATCACCGAGACGGTGGCCGACCGTATGACGGCCGCGCCCGCGAAGTAGAGGCCGTAGGCGAGGGCCGTGGGGACGGCGGCGACGTACGCCAGCAGGACCAGGACCCGGCCGGGTTCCTCGGTGTGCGGCAGCAGCCCCTCGGCCAGGGCGAACGGCAACAGGCACAGGCTCGTGACGGCGAAGGCCCAGACGGTCGTCCAGGAGGCGTCGGCCTCGCCGTCGCGGCCCCACCGGCGGATGAGCAGCGTCATCACGCTGTACCCGGCCGCGGACAGCAGCGCGAGCAGCACACCCCACGGGCGCACGGTCGTGCCCCCGCCGCCGAGGACGAGGACGGCGAGCCCGGCGAGGGCACCCGTGACGGCGGCGGTTCCGCCCCGGCCGAGGCGCTCGGCGAGCGTCAGCCGGGCGCCGAGCGCGATGAGCACGGGCCCGGCGCCCAGGGTGACGACCGTGGCGACGGCGAGACCGGTGGCGGAGACGGCCGCGAAGTAGGCCGTCTGGAACACCGCGAGCCCGAGTCCGGTGACCCCGGCCCGCAGCGCCCGGCGGCCCAGCGGCTCGCGTACGGCGGCCCGGGCGCGCGGCCGGACGAGACGGACGGCGAGCAGCAGCACGAGTCCGGCGGCGCAGCGCCAGAAGGAGAGGGCGACGGGCCCCATGTCACTGGCCTGGTAGACCAGTGAGGCGGCCGCGCCCGCGGTGCCCCAGGCGACACCGGCGACGATCAGATAGAGGAGGCCTCGCCCTACGGGCAGGCCGGAGACAGTGTTCGACACGTGTTCTCTCCGCAGATGCGCACGGCGCGCCGCGCGGGATCGGCGGCGGCTGGTGCGCGGAAGTTCGGGAAGGGCCCCGGATCACGTCGGATCAGCGGGGTCCGCGGACTTCGTCTGCGGGCAGCACCGTTCGGCCCGTCGGTGACACGCCGGGCGCGGTTTCCGGAGGGCCCGCCTCAGGCGGCCGGAGGCGGAAGAACGAGCGCGTTCGAAGGCATGATCGGCACCCTATGCGGCCCTTCCGGGCCGGGACAACTTCCTTTCCGGGCCGCCGCTCGCCACCGGCTGTCCGGAGCCCCTCGCGGGCGTCGAGGACTGTGCGATGAACGCGCCCACCAGCACGATCACACCTCCGGCGAGCTGCGGCGCCGACAGGTGCTCGCCCAGCAGGATCCAGGCCAGGACGGTGGCGATGACCGCTTCGAGGCAGGCCACGACACCTGCGACCTGCGGGGAGAGCCGGCGCACGGCGAGCACTCCGGTGACGTACGCGACGACCGTGGCGACGAGGACGATCCAGGCCAGCAGGACGACCGCGGCGACCGGTGTGCCGTCCAGGCGCGCGGTGCCCGTGAGCACGGACCAGTCCATGCCCCAGGGCCGGGCGACCACGGTCAGCACGGCCGCGCCGACGAGCAGGCCGTATGCGATGACACCGAGCGGGTCGGGCGCCTCGTCCCCGGCGTCGCTGCCCTGGTCGGACAGGACGAAGTAGCCGACCTGGCAGCAGGCCGCGCCGAGTGCGAGCAGCAGCCCCAGGGCGTCGAAACCGAGCCCCGACCACACCTCGACGACACACGCGAGCCCGCCGACCGCGAGGACGACACCGACCGCTGCGGCACGCGTCACGGGCCGCCGCTGCACGAACCGCACCCAGCCCAGCACGAGGGCGGGCGCCAGGTACTCGATGAGCAGCGCCACCCCGACGGGGATGCGGGAGAGCGCGGCGAAGTAGCAGGCCTGGACGCCGGCGACGGCCAGCAGCCCGAACCCTGCGAGCAGTCCGGGGCGGCGGCGCAGCAGCGCGCGGTGGCGCACGGCGAGCGGCAGCATCACCAGGGCCGCCCCGGCGACGCGCAGCCACACCACGTGCAGCGGGTCCAGGCCCGCCTCGATCAGCGGCTTGGCCGCGACACCGGATCCGCCGAAGGCGACCGCGGACAGGATCGCGAGGCCGAGGCCCACGCCCTTGCCGTGCCTGCCGGGGCTGCTGTCAGACGTACGCACCGGCACATGATGACAGGCCATGACAGGAGCGTCATCCCTTATGACACCTGTCTCACTGCCTGGACGCGACGAGCGGCTCCGCAACGGACCGGTCAGTAAGCGGATTCGCCGCCTCTGGCACACTCCTGGGGCCGGTCGACGCGCTCCTGATGCCAGTCGGCGCGCCCCTGAGGCCGGTCGGACCAGCCGTCGAGCCGGGCGAGCACCTCGTGCGAGTCGATCCCGGCGCGGTGGAGCACCTCGACCGCGCGCGCCTGCGAGTCGACGACGATGGCCGCGAGCAGGTCGACGCCGCGGGCCGGTCCGCCGTGCCGGGCGGCGCGTTCACAGGCGTACTCCATCGAGGCCGCGGCCAGCGGCGAGAAGCCCGCGGTCTCCGTCACGACGGGGACGGCCCCGGAGTCCTCGACGCCGCTCTGCCAGCGCAGGCCGTAGCCGATGCTGCGCTGCACGAGATAGCCGAGCAGCCGCGCGATCTGCGGCCCGTCGCCGACGACGGCACGCGCCTCGGGGTCGGTCTCCAGCAGCGAGTGGAGCAGATGGGCCGTGTCGATCTGCCGGTCCCCGTCCCTGACCGCCCTGCGGCGGGCACCGGTGACCGCCGATGCCAGCTCGGCACTGAGCCTGGCATCGTTCTCCACGCGGTGGATGCCCTGCTCATGGGCCGACTGGCGGGGGATACGGGGTTGCACACCCTCTACCCCATCAGCCCCGGGAGCGCGGGGCATCCTCGGCGGGAAGCATCTTCGCGTCCCACAGGAAGTGGACATCGCCGGCCGGAATCTCCTCCTTACGGAGGACATCAGGCTGTTTCACCCGGCGATCCGGCACGGCTGACAGTTCGTCAGTATTGAACATTGGAGCCGTCACGGCTACGTTCCGCGACAACCAGCCCGACGTGAAGAGGTGGTCGCATGGCCGAAGTCAGCGCGGAGGCACGCATCGGGGCACCGGCCGAGAAGGTGTGGGCCAGACTCACGGACTGGCCCGCGTACGGCGAGTGGAACGCGACTCACACGAGCTTCCCGGCGGGTGGCCCCGAACCCCTCGAAGTGGGCGCGACGTTCCAGGAGAACATGCGGCTCATGAACTTCCCGGCCGAGGTGGACTGGACCGTCGAGACACTGGAACCGGCCCGGCTGCTCGCCATCCGCGGCAAGGGCCCGATGGGCGTGACCGTCGCGACGCGCTACACCCTCACGCCCGACGGCGACGCGACGACGGTGCGTATCGACGGCGAGTTCACGGGCGCGACGGTGTCGCTGATGGCGGGCAAGCTCAAGGACTCGGCCACGGCCGCCCTGAACGAGTCGCTGCGCAGGCTGGACGGCCTGATGGCCTGACACCCCGGGCGTCGTAGACGACACGTTCCCGGCACAAGCCGAGGCGTCCCGTGGATCACTCCACGGGACGCCTGCTCGTCAGTCCTCGCCAGTCCTCGTCAGTCCTCGTCGGCGAGGATCAGATACAGCTTCTTGCGGGCTTCGTTGATGACGCCGAGCGCCTTCTCGCGCTGCTCCTTGCTGCCGGTCTTCCAGACCTGACCGAAGGCCTCCATGAGACCGAAGCCGGCCTGGCGGATCTCACCGAGAGCCTCCCAGTCGACCCCGCGGGAGGCTTCCTCCCAGGGCACCTCGGGCCCCTCTTCGGCCGCGGCACGGCCCGCCTCGGTGAGCGAGAACAGCTTCTTGCCGCCCTCGGACTCACTCACGATCAGCCCCTCGTCCTCCAGCAGTTGGAGGGTCGGGTACACCGAGCCGGGGCTGGGCTTCCACGCCCCGCCGCTGCGCTCGGCGATCTCCTGGATCATCTCGTAGCCGTGCATCGGCCGGTCCTTCAGCAGGGCGAGGATCGAGGCCCGTACGTCACCGCGCCGCGCCCTCCCCCTCGGCCCGCCACGCCCTCGCCCGCCCCAGGGCCCGGGACCGAACCCCGGACCACCGGGCCCGCCCCAGCCGGGACCACCCGGCCCGAAGGGCCCGAAGGTCGCACGCAGCCCCTCGAAACCGCCCCGGCCGTGACGGGGTCCGCCGTGACCATGCCCATGCTCGAATCCGTGAGTACGCATCGCAAACACTCTCCATTCCATCGTTGATCTGTCGCGATACTTCAACGATATATCGGTACCGTCCGCATGGCAAGACCCGGATCGGGTCCTGCCGCCTATCAGGTCTTCTGCACGCGGGTGGTGTCGACCCCGAGGTGAGCGCCGTCGACACCGGTCGGCACGACTTCCGGCACAGGGATGCCGTGCTCGTCGACAAGAGCGGAGTGAGCCTCGCCGGGAGCGAAGGCATGGCGTTCCCCCCACTGCCGCAGGGTGACGATGACGGGGAAGAGATCGCGGCCGGCGTCGGTGAGCACGTACTCCTGACGGCGGCCCGATGGTGCGGTGCGCTGAGCGAGGAGCCCATGAGCGGTGAGCTTGCGGAGGCGGTCCGTGAGGATGTTGCGGGCGATCCCCGTCCGTCGCTGGAACTCGGTGAACGATCGCGCCCCGTCCATCGCGTCACGGATGACGAGAAGGCTCCACCTGTCGCCGACGAGGTCGAGCGTGCGAGCGACGGGGCAGTCGGGGTCGGTCCAGGACATGACACCTCTCAATGAGTTGCGGATTGAAACCATCATGCCGTACGGTCCAATCGGTTTCAGTTTGCTACTGATTTCGAGGGGGGCGCAATGAACGCATGGCGGCGCTTACTGCTCGCGGTGGTGTGTGGTGTCGCCGTGGCGAGCATTTATGCCGCGCAGCCGGTTCTGGAGCCAATGGGACGCGATCTCGGTGTGCCGCCGGAACTCACCGGGTGGATCGTCGCGACCGGCCAGTTCGGCTATCTGGCAGGGCTATTGCTGCTGGTGCCGCTCGGCGATGTGGTCGACAGGCGCCGGCTCATCGCCGTACATCTGGCGATCACCGCAACGGGCCTGATCCTGACGGCCTCGGCGTCAGCCGCATGGGTGGCGTTCGTGGGGCTCGCGGCGGCTGGAGTGTTCGCGGTCGTGGTGCAGACCACGGTGGCCTACGCCGCGTCGGTCTCGCCGCCCGGCGAGCGCGGACGCAGCATCGGTGTCGTGACCTCGGGCGTCGTGGTCGGCATCCTGGGCGCGCGGGTCGTCACCGGCACGCTCGCCGAGGTGTGGGGCTGGCGCAGCGTCTATGCCGTGCTCGCACTGCTGTCACTCGGGCTCGCATCCCTCGTCCTCGTCGCACTGCCGTCAGAGGAGCGCCTCAACCCGCCTGCGGAGTACAGGCAGGTCGTCGTCTCACTCGGCGGACTGTGCGGGCAGCGCGTCTTCCTGACGCGCGGACTCATCGCGTTCTTCTTGTTCGCATCGTTCGGAACCCTGTGGAGCGGACTGTCCCTGCCACTGGCGGACACGCCGTGGCAGCTGAGCGAGAGCCAGATCGGACTGTTCGGCATCGCCGGACTCGCCGGCGCACTCGGCGCGGCACGCGCGGGACGGTGGGCGGACGCGGGGCGGGCGGCCCCGGTCACCGGTCTCGCACTCGCCCTGCTCATCCTCTCGTGGGCAGCCATCGCGCAGTTGCCGTGGTCACTGTGGCTCCTCATCGCCGGAATCGTGGTTCTCGACTTCGCGGTCCAGGCCGTGCATGTGAGCAACCAGCACCTGCTCACCGCCGCGTATCCGGATCGCGTCAGCAGCGTCATCGGCGGCTACATGGCCTTCTACTCACTCGGCTCCGCCCTCGGCGCGGCCGCGACCACCGCCCTCTTCACCGCCTACGGCTGGGCGGGCCCCAGTCTCCTCGGAGCCGGATTCGCGGCCTGCGCGTTGACCGTCTGGGCGACCGACAGACGACGACCCCGGGGTAGCGCGAGCCTCCCGTGCGAATCCAGCTCGGCATCCCTGTTCTCACCGGCGCCGTAGCGGTGTCACTCGCAGAACACCTGCTCGTCGATGCTGAGCTCAGCCAACCGCCGCGGCTCCAACCGCCCTCGACCACAACGCGCTTTGCCCGCGCGGCGGACCTCGGGTGAACGGGGCCAGGACTCGCGAATTGGCCTTGGTCTGCCGCCTCGGCGAGCCTCTAGCGTCGGGGCATGCGGATTCGAATCGTCGACGCCTTCACCGATCGCCCCTTCTCCGGCAACCCGGCCGGGGTCGTTCTTCTGAACGACGCGGACGCCTTCCCGGACGACACCTGGCTCCAGAACGTCGCCCTGGAGGTCAACCACGCCGAGACGGCCTTCGCCCATCCCCTGCCCGAGGGCGGCGAGGCCGACTGGGCGCTGCGCTGGTTCACGCCGGCCGCCGAGGTGGCGATGTGCGGTCACGCGACCCTGGCCACCGCCCACGTCCTGCACACCACCGGCACCCAGGAGGGCCCGGTACGTTTCGCCACCCGCAGCGGCGTCCTCATCGCCACGCCCGCCGAAGACGGCTCCGTCACGCTGGACTTCCCGACGGCTCCGCTCACCCCGGTCGACCCGCCGGTCGGCCTCGCCGAGGCCCTGGGCACCGAGCCGCTCACCGTCCTCGACACCGGCCCGAACGTCGGCGACCTGCTGGTCGAGGTCGCCGACGAGAAGACGTTGCACGGCCTCGGCCCCGACCTCAGGGCCCTCGCCGCCCACTCCGAGCGCGGCGTCATCGCCACGGCCCGCGCGGAAGACCCCGACCGGGGCTACGACTTCGTCTCGCGCTGCTTCTTCCCGAACGTCGGCATCGACGAGGACCCGGTGACCGGCAGCGCCCACACCGCGCTCGCCCCGTTCTGGTCCGAGCGCCTCGGCAGCACGCGCCTCACCGGCCTGCAGGCCTCGCCCCGCTCCGGCCGCGTCCGCACGGAACTGCGCGGCGACCGCACCTTGCTGACCGGCAGGGCGGTCACCGTCATCGAGGGCGAGCTGCTGGCCTGAGACGATCCTCCCCCGGGTCTCTCACGCCGTCGGCAGCCACCCGACCTTGCCCGCCAGCAGGGCGTACCCCACGAAGGCACCGATGTCGAGCAGCGAGTGGGCCACCACCAGCGGGCCCACCCGGCCCCAGCGTCGGTACAGGTAGACGAACACCACGCCCATGACCATGTTGCCGATGAAGCCGCCGATGCCCTGGTAGAGGTGGTACGAGCCGCGCAGGACCGAGCTGCCCACCAGCGCGGCCGTCGGGGTCCAGCCCAGCCGGCCGAGGCGGCGCAGCAGGTAGCCGACCACGATCACTTCCTCCAGCACCGCGTTCTGGATCGCCGAGAGGATCAGCACGGGGTACTTCCACCACACGTCGGGCAGCGCCTCGGGCACCACGGTGAGGTTGAAGCCGAGGCCGCGGGCGGCCAGGTAGAAGGCGATTCCGGTACTGCCGATGACCGCCGCGATCGCCGCCCCGCGGCCGAGGTCGGGCCAGGGCCGCGTGCGGTCGAAGCCGAGGGTGCGCAGGCCCGCGCCCTCGCGCAGCAGGAAGTGCGCGACGAGTACGACGGGCACGAGCGCCGTCGTGATCCCGAAGAGCTGCCAGGCCAGGTCGAGCCAGGGACGGCCGGGCGCGGCCGAGGCGTTCATCGTGGCCGCCTGGTCCTTCAGCCCGCCGGGCTTGGTGACCGAGCCGATGAAGCTGATCAGGGCGGAGACTCCGCTGGCACCCAGCGAAAGTGCCAGCACGAGCAGCGTCTCGTTGCGGAGCATCCGCCGCGAGAGCCGCTGCTGGGGAATGGAATCGTCGGCCACCGGGCTCGCCTCCGCCTGCACACCTGCCTCCACTTCACCGACCTGTCGGATCAGTATGAGGCCAGCAGGATGTCAGCCGGGCGGCGCATCAGCCCCACGGCACGGGCGCCGGCTGACGCACGGGCCGGCTGCGCCTGACAGCCCAACGGCACCGGCTCCAGCGGGCCAGCGGCAAAGTGTGCCCACCGGCGTTTCAACCCGGCCGGCACCAGCTCCAACAACCCCACCGGCCGGGTGTCCCCGCAGAGGCCATCAACCCAACGGCACCGGCTCCGGCAACCCCACCGGCCACATATGCACCGGATCCCCCTTATGCATCAGCTCGCGATACCGCCGCGTCGTGGCGGCCAACGCGGCCTCGCGCGAGTGGCCCGCGTCCAGCGCCTTGTGGAAGGTCGCGGCCTGCCAGCTCGCCCCGTTCACCCTGCGCCGGCACCGCTCCTCGATCACGCCCAGGTACAGATCGCGGTCGGCCGGCTCCACGCCCCACGCGTCCAGCCCGGCCTCGGCGAGCGGCAGCAGTTCGTCGCGGACCAGGCTCACCGCGTCGACCTGCGCGGTGCCGCCGTAGCGGCCGCGCCGGGGCCAGGTGAAGCGGGCGTCGATGCCGTCCTTGCACGCGGCGTCGAAGTTGGCGGCGGCCGCCTCGAACGGCAGCCGGGTCCACACCGGCCGGGCCTCCTCGGCGAGGGCGCGGACGACGCCGTAGTAGAACGCCGCGTTGGCGACGACGTCGATGACGGTGGGCCCGGCGGGCAGGACGCGGTTCTCCACGCGCAGGTGGGGGACGCCGTCGGCGATGCCGTAGACCGGGCGGTTCCAGCGGTAGATCGTGCCGTTGTGCAGGACGAGCTCGGCGAGCGTCGGCACGCCGCCCTGGTCGAGCACCTCCAGCGGGTCCTCGTCGTCGCAGATCGGCAGCAGCGCGGGGTAGTAGCGCAGGTTCTCCTCGAACAGGTCGTGCGCCGAGGTGATCCAGCGCTCTCCGAACCAGGTGCGCGGCCGGACGCCCTGGGCCTGGAGTTCGGGCGGGCGGGTGTCGGTGGACTGCTGGAACAGCGGGGGCCGCGACTCGCGCCACAGCTCACGGCCGAAGAGGAAGGGGGAGTTGGCGCCGATGGCGATCTGCGCGGCGGCGACGGCCTGGGCCGCGTTCCACACGTCGGCGAAGCGGGCGGGGGTGACCTGGAGGTGCAGTTGCACGGAGGTGCAGGCGGCTTCCGGCGCGATGGACTTGGACGTGCAGCTGAGGTGCTCCACGCCGGCGATGTCGAGGGTGAACTCCTCGCCGCGGGCGGCCACGATCTGATCGTTGAGGAGGGTGTAGCGGTCGACGTCGGAGAGGTTCGACGACACGAGGTCGTCCCGGTCGAGGGTCGGCAGAATGCCGATCATCACGATTCCCGCGTCGACCTCGCCGGCTTTCCGGTCGGCATATGCCAGTGACGTACGGAGTTCCTCCGCGAGTCGATCGAATACCCGGCCACCCAGACGATGTGGGGGAATGTTGACTTCCAGATTGAACATGGCGAGTTCTGTTTGGAAATCACGACTCGCGATACGTTCGAGGACTTGCGCGTTCAACATTTTCGGCATGCCGTCGACGCCCGCGAGATTCAACTCGATCTCCAGCCCCATGAGGTTCTTGGGGCGATCGAACCGCTTCTCCGCCAGGAGTCGCTCCAAGCTCGTCAGACACCGACGCAGCTTGTCGCGGTAGCGCTGGCGATCGGACAGGTCGAACCGGCCTGCCACGACCTTCTCCCCCATCGAAGCGTCCCTCCTCGGATGATGCGGGGCCGAAGATCCGGCCGCCGGGGTCCCGGTCACGTGGAGGATGCCCAGCGAAAGCGATCGATAACGTCCCGGCTGGGTCCGCCGACCGCTACGCTGGTCACGTATGACCGGTGGCACATTCACTCGGCATGACACAGAGATCCGGGTTTCGGGTAACCGCGACCTCGTGAAAAACGCCGACGAGAATGGGCCGACCGCCGCGCGGGCATTCGCCGAGGTCATCGCCGCAGACCCCCGCATGGAATCGGGATAATTCTCGCGTATCGCCGACCGAATGTACTCTTGTTCTACTCACCGGAAACGACTAGACGAAACACAGTCTGAACCCGTGTCGTATAAACTCCGCGAACAAGGCAGAAGGTTGGCGCCCACGGTCGATGGGTCATGCCGTCGAGGCGATATTCGGCGGACCCCACCCCCTCTCGTTCTTGAGACCCCGGCCCCTGCCTGTCTGACCCCCGTGAGCTGACAGCGCCGTCCGCCCCCGCCCTCGTGCCGCCGTGCCTTTGAATGAGAGGCGACCCACCATGCCGCTGCATGTCCCCCCGGCTCCCGCGCCCGCACTCCGTTCCGTCCTGACCGCACTCTCCTCTCCCACGGCGGTCCGCGAGGCCCGAACTCCCTCCCTGCTCCGCGCCCAGGGACCCGCCACTCCCGAGCTCCCCCTGCCAGTGCACGTACTCGACCGGGTCACGACCGAGGGCGTGTCGGCCACCCGGCTCGCCGGGTGGCGCTTCCTGATCCGCTGCGGCGACCGTGCGGTGGCCGCGGCCGAGACCATGCTGACGCCCGACGGCTGGGCCTTCTCACGCTTCTTCGAGGGCCCGTACATCACCTCCACCGAGCGCGCCCTGCGTCAGGCCGAGACGATGCCGCAGCCGTACCAGCCCCGCCTGCTGTCCGTGCCCAGCCTGTACATGCTGACGCTGTGGCTGCACGAGGACTGCACCGCCGACGGCGCCACCGGCCACCCCGCCGCCACCGACCTGCTCGTCCCACTGGCCCCCGCACCTCCCGGCATCGCGGCCCATCGCCCGCACCGCGTCGCCGAACTGCTCCCGGTGCTGACCCACCGGGTGACTCCCACGCGACTGCTCGGCTCACCCGCCTGAAACGCCGCGCCCCGAAGCTCTCCGCGCCCCGCCGCCGAATTCCTCGGCGGCGGGGTCGCCCCTTTCCCGGCTCGGACGAACACCCATTAGTTTCGCTCGTACGAGCACCCAATAGCTCGTACGAGCCGGAATGAACCGCCCACCCGGCCGGACTAGCCCCATTCGGCCACCACGAACCATCCGAAGTGACAGCCCAGTTGGGATGAACCGTCCGCGCGGGTGATGCGTCATGAACCTGTGAGAAGCCGTGCCGCGAAATCCCTGCGGATCGACGCCCGTAGGGCAACACTGGGTTCCGACGACTTATCACCACGGGGGGCGGCCATGAACGACACATCCAGCCGCGGAACAGACACGACAGCCGACTCGTCCGACTCACTGATCTCATCCACCACGACACAGCGAAAGATCCCACCCATGTGCCAGCACCAGACTCCGTGCCCTTCAGCCGAATCCGCCGACCGGGAATCCGCCCGTCTCGTGGCGCACCACCCGGAGCAGGGTTGGAGCCTGCTGTGCAACGGCGTGGTGCTCTTCGAGGACACCGGCGAGCTCCTGCCGGACGGCCGGGTCATCGCCCCGCACCGTCCGCTGGCGTCCAGCCAGGTGATGACGGCCGCCTGAGGCCGCCGGGCGGCGAGACGTACCGCCCGCAGACATGAGGGGCCGGCCGCAGGACACTCTGCGAACCGGCCCCGACGCGTGTCCGGATGCCGCCACTCCCCGTCACTTTCCGTCGCCCCCCGCGATGTCCCGTTCATGGCTCGTACGCCTTCCCACGGATGCCCGTCTTCCGGAAGACTCCTGGAAGTTTCGGGGTCACCCGTCGACGGAGGTGGGGCAAGTGGCAGCACGTGAGGCCGAGGCCGGGGGCAGGGTCACGATCACGGAGATCGCCCGGCAGGCCGGCGTGTCCGTACCGACCGTCTCCCGGGTGGTAAACGGCCGGTCCGACGTGTCGCCGCAGACCCGGGCCCGCGTCGAGGACCTGCTTCGCCGGCACGGCTACCGCAAGCGCCCCGCGGCCCCGGGCACCCGTGCCGCCCTGCTCGACCTGGTCTTCAACAATCTCGACAGCCCCTGGGCCGTGGAGATCATCCGCGGGGTCGAGGAGGTCGCGCACGCGGCCGGGGTCGGCACGGTGGTGTCGGCCATCCACGGGCGTTCGGGCGACGCCCGCGAGTGGATGCGCAACCTCCGGGCCCGAGCCTCCGACGGCGTCATCCTCGTCACCTCGGCCCTGGAGCCGACGCTCCACGAGGAACTGCGCATTCTCGGCGTCCCGCTGGTCGTCGTCGACCCGGCGGGTTCGCCCGCCCTGGAGGCACCCACCATCGGTGCCGCCAACTGGTCGGGCGGCATGGCGGCCACCGAGCACCTGCTGTCCCTCGGCCACCGCCGGATCGGCCTGATCGCCGGGCCGCCGCGGCTGCTGTGCTCCCGGGCCCGGCTGGACGGCTACCGCGCCGCTCTGGAGGGCGCCGGGATCGCGCTGGACGACTCTCTCGTCGTCCCCGGCGACTTCCGCCCCGAGTCCGGCTTCACCGCCTGCGACACCCTGCTCTGCCTGCCCGAGCCGCCGACCGCCGTGTTCGCGGCCAGTGACCAGATGGCACTCGGCGCGATCGAGGCACTGCGCCGACGCGGGCTGCGGGTGCCGCAGGACATGAGCGTGGTCGGCTTCGACGACCTTCCGGAAGTCCGCTGGTCGGCCCCGCCCCTGACCACCGTCCGCCAGCCCCTGGCCGACATGGGCAAACTGGCCGTCCGCACGGTCCTCCAGCTCACCCGCGACGAACAGCCCGACTCACCTCGGGTGGAGCTGGGCACGGACCTGGTGGTACGAGCAAGCACCGCGCCTCCGACGGGGCGGACCTGACGAACTCACCCGACGGGGCTCAAGCCGGCACCGCACGGCGGGACGGAGCCACCCCTCACGCCGCGGGCGAGGCCGCGGGCAGTGACCAGATGGCACTCGGCGCGATCGAGGCACTGCGCCGACGCGGGCTGCGGGTGCCGCAGCCGGACCTGGGTGGTACGAGCAAGCACCGCGCCTCCGGCGGGGCGGAGCCACCCAGCCCGCGAAACACGGCGGGACGAAGCCACCCCGCACGCCGCAGGCGGGGCCGCGGGCAGCTCTGCCGACCCGAGGCTCCCCACGGCGCCCGGCCTCCCATAGCGCCCAGCCTCCCTCCCGCGGCACTGCGCGTCGCCCTCCCCCACTGGTCGGCCGAGCGCTGCCCGGCCTTCCCGCCTGGCGTCGCCTGAGACGGCCGCGCGGCCCCCGAAGCAGCGCGGTGCGGCCCCCGCCAGGCCGACTCGCCCCGGCACCGTCTGGATGGCACCCCTACCCGCCCCCTGCACCGGGGCGGGGCGGGGCGCCCCTACGTCCCCCTACCTCCCCCCGAGCGCCTCACGAATCGCGAAGTACGCCGGCTTCCGCCGCAGTTGCTCGTCCCACGGCAGGGCCGCGCCCTCGCCCGGGAAGAACGCCGGGATCCACGAGTACTTGTCCGTGTAATCCCAGAGGGTGATGCCGACGCAGCGGCGCACCGCCAGGCACGCCTCGGTCAGGTCCCGGTACCACTCGGCCTGCTGGGCCAGCTTCTCCTCGGCCGCGGGCAGCTGCATCCGGATGTCGACCTCGGTGAGCGCGGTGTCGAGGCCGAGCCGGGAGAAGCGGCGGAGGTTGTCCTCCAGGGTCGTCGGATACCCGTACTGGAGGGCCAGATGGGCCTGGAGGCCGATGCCGTGCAGCGGGACCCCCTTGGCCCTCAGTTCCTTGGCCAGCTTGTGGTACGCGTCGCTCTTCGGGCCGATCCCCTCGATGTTGTAGTCGTTGAGGTACAGCTTGACGCGCGGATCGGCCTGGTGCGCCCAGCGCAGCGCGTCGGCGATGTAACCGGGGCCGAGCGTCTTGTAGAAGACCGACTCGCGGTACGTACCGTCCTCGTTGAACGCCTCGTTGACGACGTCCCAGGCGAACACCTTGCCCCGGTAGTGCCGTACCTCGGCCTGGATGTGCTTCTTCAGCACGGCCCTGAGCTCCGGGGCCGTCCACTCCCGCCCGGTGAGCCAGTCGGGCAGCTGGCTGTGCCAGACCAGGGTGTGGCCGCGCACCTTCTGCCGGTTGGCGCGGGCGAGGTTCACGATCTCGTCGCCCTGGGAGAAGTCGAACACGCCCTGCTGAGGCTCGGTCGCGTACCACTTCATGCCGTTGCCGGGGGTGATCTGGTCGAACTCGCTGCCGAGCAGGGCCTTGTACGGTTCGTCGACGAGCTCGGGGTTGTCCGTGGCGCTGCCGAAGTATCGGCCGTGCCGCTGGGCGAGGTCGGCGAGGGTGCGTTCCTTGCCGTGCCGCTGGGCGAGGTCGGCGAGGATGCGTTCCTTGCCGTGCCGCTCGTCCGCCTGTGCCGTCGGCCCGGTGGCGATACCTCCGAGCATCAGCGCGGCGGCGAGCGCCCCGGCGAGTCTGAGCCGTGTGGCGGTCTTGCGCATGGTGCGACTCCTCACGATCGGGATGTGGGTCCCCCTTGCTCGAGTGGAGCCGAGAGCTTGGGGGAGGGTGAGCCGTAGATCCGTCCGCGGCGCGCGTCAGCCCTTCGTGGCACCCGCGGTGAGGCCGCCGACGAGCTGGCGCTCGGCGACCGAGTAGAAGGCGAGGGCGGGGACCATGGCCAGCACCAGATAGGCGAAGACCTTGGCGTACTGCGCGGAGTACTGCCCCTGGAACTGCTGGACGCCGATCGGCAGCGTCCACCATTGCGCGTCGGTGAACACCAGCAGCGGCAGGAAGAAGTTGTTCCAGCTGGTGACGACGGCCAGCACGGAGACGGTGCCGAGCGCGGGCCGCGCCATGGGCAGCAGCACCCGCCAGAAGAAGCCGAACGAGCTGCATCCGTCGAGCGTGGCCGCCTCCTCCAGCTCGCCGGGGATCTGCCGGAAGAAGCCGCGCAGGATGATGATGGTCATCGGCAGACCGAAGGCCGCCTGCGGGAGGATCACGCCGAGCGGGTTGTCCAGCAGACCCAGGGAGCGCAGCAGCAGGAACAGCGGCAGGGCCGCCACCGCGAACGGGAACATCAGCCCCATCGTGAACAGCGTGAAGAGCACCTCCCGGCCGCGGAAGGCGAACCGCGCGAAGGAGAAGGCCGACAGCGCGGAGACCGCGACGACCAGGACGGTCGTGCCCACCGCGATCAGCGTGCTGTTGCCGATCAGCCGCCAGAAGTCCCCCGAGCCGAGGATCTGGGTGTAGTTGGAGGTCACCCACGACTCGGGCAGGCCGACCGGGTTGCGGGAGAGCTCGTCGGTGGACTTGAAGCCGGACAGCGCGGCGTAGAGCAGAGGGAGGGCCATGACCGCGCCGACGACGATCAGGACGAGGTGCAGCGGGAGGTTCCTGCCGCTCCGAGCCTTCTGACTGGCTGTCACTTTGCGTCACCCCGCATGGTCGTGGTGGCCCCTTCCAGATCGCGCCGGAGCACGAACCGCTGGTAGGCGAGGGCGAAGACGAGGCTGATGGCGAACATGACCACGCTGATCGCGCTGGCGTAGCCGACCTGGTAGCGCTTGAACCCGTACTGGAACATGGTCACGGCCATGGTCTCGGAGTGGTGGTCCGGCCCGCCCGCGGTGGTCACCCACACCAGGTCGAAGAGCTGGATCGCCCCGATGACCGACAGGAACACGCTGATGCGCAGGGTGGGCGCGAGCAGCGGCAGCGTCACGTTACGGAAGCGCTGCCAGGGGCCGGCCCCGTCGATGAGCGCCGCCTCGGTCAGCTCCCTGGGGACGGCCTGGAGCCCGGCCAGGTACAGCATCATGTGGAAGCCGAAGTACTTCCAGGTCATGACGAGGAACAGGGTCGCCATGACGGTGGACGGATCGGCGAACCACTCCCCTCCCAGCCCGTCCAGTCCGACCTTGCCGAGGACCTGGTCGGCGAAGCCGTCGTCCGGGGCGAAGATCATGCCGAACAGGATTCCGGTGATGGCCTCGGACAGGACGTACGGGGCGAAGAACAGCATCCGGTACACCGCCCGGCCGCGCATCCGCTGGTTGAGCAGGACGGCCATGGCGAGCGCGAACGGCAGTTGGATGACGAGAGACAGCACCACCAGCACCAGACAGCGCCACAGGTCGCCCAGGAAGACGTCGTCCTGGAAGAGCCGGGTGAAGTTCTCGCCGCCGATGTAGTCGGAGGGCATGCCGAAGCCGCCCCAGCGGAAGAAAGCGGCGTACAGGGCGAACAGCATCGGCAGCAGTACGAGCCCCGTGAACAGCACCAGGGCGGGCAGCTGGAAACCGGCCGCGGTCAGCCAGTTCAGCGCCCGTCGCCGGGCCCGGCTCCGGGTCCGGTCCGTGGCCGGGGGCGGTGGGCCGGCGTCGCGGCCGGTCCGTTTGTCCGGCAGGAACGTGGAGGTCATCGCCGGTTACTGCTCTTCCTTCGCGGTCTTCGTGACCGACTGGGCGACCTGCTCGGGCGACCGGGACCCGGCGATGAGCGCGGCGACGCTGTCGTTGACCTCCTGGCCGACGGCGGGCGCGTACGCCTGGTCGAGGTAGAGCTGGAAGCCGGTGGCCTTCTTCAACTGCTCCTGTACGGCCTTGATGTTGGGGTCGACGATGGCGCTCTCGGCCGCCGGGACCACGGGCAGGACGCCGGTCTTCTTGACCAGTTCCAGGTCGGTGGCCTCGGACGCGAAGAACTTCAGGAAGTCGACGGCCGCCTGCGGGGCGCCCCGGCGCAGGGCGTGCCCGCCGCCTCCGCCGAACACCTCGGTGATGGCGCCCTTGCCGCCCTCGACCGCGGGGAACGGGAAGAACCCGAGGTCCTTGCCCAGGCCCTTGCCCGAGTCGGCCTGCACCACGGGCGCCCACTGGCCCATGAGTTCCATCGCCGCCTTGCCGTTGCCGACGGCGGCGGCCTGGCCGGTGGGGGTGGAGTAGGCGGCGCCGAGGAAGCCCTTCTGGAACGGCTGGAGGTCGACGAGCTCCTGGAGGTGCTGTCCCGCCTCGACGAAGGGGGCGCCGGTGAAGTCCTTGTCGTCGTAGGCCTTCTGCAGCGCCTCGGCGCCGGCGGTGCGCATCGCCAGGTAGGCCCAGTAGTACATGCCGGGCCACTTCTCCTTGCCGGCCAGGGCGAGCGGGGTGATGGACTCGGCCTTCAGCTTGCGCACGGCGTCGAGGAAGCCGCTCCAGGTGGTCGGGGGCTCGGAGATGCCGACCTGGTCGAAGAGCGCCTTGTTGTACCAGAAGCCGATCATGCCGATGTCGAACGGGATGCCGTAGACCCTGTCGTCGATCAGATACGGCTCCCTGGCAACCGGGAGCAAGGCGTCGCCCCACGGCTTGGTGCTGTCCGTGAGGTCCTCGACGAGTCCGGCGTCGACCTGCTGCTTGAGGACGCCGCCGCCCCAGGTGTGGAAGATGTCGGGCAGCTTCCCGGAGGAGGTCAGGGCCGTCATCTTCGACTTGTAGGCGTCGTTCTCCGTCTGGACGATCTTTATCTTGACCTTGGGGTTCTGGGCTTCGAACTTCCGGGCGAGGGCGGCCCAGACGCCCTTGGCCGGTTCGGTGGTGGAGATGTTCCACCATTCGATCGTGGTCGTCCCCGACGACCCTCCGTCCGAGTCCCCGCCGCATGCGGTCAGTGCCGTCATCCCCAGACCGGCCGCGGCGGAGGCCGCCAGGAAGCCGCGGCGGGACAGTGCCGGGTCGCCCATCATGCGCTCCTTGGGTACGGGACGGCGCTCCCGCGTCCGTCCACTGGATCGAAAGTTTCGAAAGAGATCCAGAAAGCTTCGTTGTTGCCGCACCCTAGAGACAGGCGCCAAACGGTGGCAACCCCTTGTGCGCGGTGAATCTGCCGTCGACGCACGGGTCTTGAGGGACACTCGGCCGAGCCGTGGGTTTCCGCCGCCTTCCGGAAGGAGCGGTCAGACGGAGGCGGAGGCGTACTCGAACCAGTCGAAGGCCGCGTTGCCCTCGGTGACGTACATGCCGATCACCCGTCCGGTGAAGTCTCCGGCGACCTCCGTGGACAGGTATCGGCCGTCGAGTCCGGCGAGCGGGTCGCCGTCGCCGAGCGAGAAGACGAGCGTGTCGGGTGCGCCGGCCCGGATGCCGGGTGCCTCCTGGCCCACGGAGGTGACGGTGGGCGGCACCGCGGACTCCGTGCGATCTCGACGGCCAGGGTGACCGGCCCCGGCGGCACGGGTCGCCGGGCGCGGCAGTCCGGGTGCTGCCGGCGCCGCCCGACGAAGGTGTTGTCCAGGCTTTCACTCGTCGCGGTCAGCGCGAGCCGGCCGGGCCGGTCGGTCAGTGACCAGGAGTGCTCCGGCCTGCGGTACGGGGAGATCCCGCGCGGCGTCCAGCACGGGACCGACCCGCGGCCCGCCGTCCACCCACTCCACGGAGGTCGGGAACGTCTCCCTGCCGAGGACGTGCGAACTGCGGGAACCAGCCCCGGGGGCGCGTGCCGAGCAGCAGCGTCCTCGCCCCAGGCGAGTCGGGGTCGGTCCCGGGCAGGTCGGCACGTCGGCCCGAGCGTTCGCGAAACATTCGGATTATCTGGCGAACGTTAAGAGGGTGCACTGTAGGTCTCACCGACTCCGGCGACAAGAAGGCCGATGCCCGGCTGTCCACGCCGTCGCAATCACGCAGGGTGTTCAACTCTTGGCCGACATAAGACGATTCCCCGCACACGGCAAGGCGCGACTCGACTGCCGCCCAACCGGCTCTCAGCTCCCGCTTTGACGCACCACCCCTCCGTTCCACCGCCCCCTCGACCAGTCTTAACGGAAGCTTGACTCGCTCAGCGACCTCATCCACAGGCCACCGCATCACGCTCCGCTTACGCTGATCGGGCCGTCCGGTGATGGCCGGAAACCACGCTGAACCGCACATCGGGAGCACGTCGATGGCCACCACTGAGCACCTGCCACCGAGCCCTACGGAGCCCGCTCCGCCCGGTCGCCTGCGCGCCTGGGTGCTGGAGGGCCTGTCCGACATGGGCAGGGGCGGCGGCCACACCGGGCCCCACGCCGAACCGGAACCCCCGCACAAGGGCCGGGCCTGGTGGCGAGTGATGTGCCTGACCGGCGTCGACTACTTCTCCACGCTCGGCTACCAGCCCGGCATCGCGGCTCTCGCCGCCGGGCTGCTCTCGCCGGTCGCGACGATCGTGCTGGTGATCGTCACCCTGGCGGGCGCCCTGCCGGTCTACCGCCGGGTGGCCGAGGAGAGCCCGCACGGCGAGGGCTCGATCGCGATGCTGGAACGGCTGCTCTCCTTCTGGCAGGGCAAGCTGTTCGTACTGACCCTGCTGGGCTTCGCCGCCACCGACTTCCTGATCACCATCACCCTGTCGGCCGCCGACGCCTCCACCCACCTCGTGGAGAACCCGCATCTGGCCGGCGCCCTGCACGACAAGCAGATGCTGGTCACGCTCGTCCTCGTGGCGCTGCTCGGCGCGGTGTTCCTCAAGGGCTTCCTGGAGGCGATCGGCGTCGCGGTCGCCCTGGTGGGCGCCTACCTCGCGCTCAACGCGGTCGTGGTGGCCGTCGGCCTCTACCACGTGGTCACCGCGGGCCATGTGATCACCGACTGGTCCAGTGCGCTCACCACCCAGCACGGCAATGTCTTCGTCATGATCGGTCTGGCCCTGCTGGTCTTCCCCAAGCTGGCGCTCGGCCTCTCCGGGTTCGAGACCGGCGTGGCCGTGATGCCGCACGTCAAGGGCGACCCGGACGACACGGAGGAACGGCCGGCCGGCCGCATCCGCGACGCCAAGAAGCTGCTCACCACGGCCGCCCTCGTCATGAGCGGCTTTCTGATCACCACCAGCTTCATCACCACCCTCCTCATCCCCGAGAAGGAGTTCGAGGCGGGCGGCCAGGCGAACGGGCGCGCCCTGGCTTATCTGGCGCACGAGTACCTGGGCAACACCTTCGGCACCGTCTACGACGTCTCGACGATCGCCATCCTGTGGTTCGCCGGCGCCTCCGCGATGGCCGGCCTGCTCAATCTGATGCCGCGCTATCTGCCCCGCTACGGTATGGCCCCGCACTGGGCCAGGGCCGTCCGCCCCATGGTCATCGTCTTCACCCTGATCGCCTTCCTGGTCACCTGGATCTTCGACGCCGACGTCAACGCGCAGGGCGGTGCCTACGCCACCGGTGTGCTGGTCCTCATCAGCTCCGCCGCGATCGCGGTGACCATCGCCGCGCGCAAGGCCCGGCAGCGGAACTGGACCGTCGCCTTCGCGGTCATCTCCGCGGTGTTCCTCTACACGACCGTCGCGAACGTCATCGAGCGCCCGGACGGCGTGAAGATCGGCGCCTGCTTCATCGCCGGCATCATCCTGGTCTCCCTGCTGTCGCGGCTGGCCCGGTCGTTCGAGCTCCGTGTGACCAGCGTGACGCTGGACCCCATGGCGGAACGCTTCGTCCGGGACATGGCCAGCCGCCGGATGCGGTTCATCGCCAACGAGCCCGACCGGCGCGACATCGCGGAGTACCGCGACAAGATCGAGCAGATACGGCACGACAACGACGTGCCCGGACAGGAGGACTTCGTCTTCGTCGAGGTGACGGTCACCGACCCGTCCGAGTTCGAGGCGGGGCTGACCGTACGCGGCGAGGTGCTCCACGGCCGCTACCGCGTCCTGACCCTGGAGTCCTCCTCCGTCCCCAACGCCCTGGCCGCCCTCCTGCTGTATGCCCGCGACATGACCGGCTGCACCCCGCACATCTACTTCGAGTGGACCGAAGGGGGTCCCTTCGCCAACCTCCTGCGGTTCTTCCTGTTCGGCCAGGGCGAGGTCGCCCCGGTGACCCGCGAGGTCCTGCGCGAGGCGGAACCGGACCGGAAACGGCGGCCGAAGGTGCACGTGGGCTGAGTCAGGCCGTCGGTCTGCGCCGGCCGAGGCCCCTCCGGGGTGGACGGACCGCGATCTGCCCGTAGTTGATCTCGCCGATGATCCGTACGCGCAGCACGACCGGGGCGTCGGCCGCCCCACGCGCCTTGATCCGGGAGTAGTTCGTCACCAGCGCGCCGGTGTCCCACCACGACCCCCGGCCGGGTCAGCAGCTTCAGGGCGCCGGCCCGCAGGCCGAGGTCGATGTGCAGCGTGTCCCGGGTGATCACCGCGCCGGTGGAGTCGAGCGTCACCTCGCCCCAGGCCCAGCGGATCTCCAGCCGCCGCGGCACCACCCAGCCGTCACCCCGCCGGGTCGAGGACCCCTCCTGCTCGATCCGTACGACGTCCTGGGCCTCGGCCGGCGCCTCGCCCACCACCTCGGGCAGATCGGCGGTCAGCACGGCGAGCTCGCCCACCGTACGGGCGGACAGCGCGGCCTCCAGCCGCTCGTCGAGCTCCTCCAAGGTCAGCCGGCCGTCGCCCGCGGCGATGCGCAGCACGTCCACGACCCGGTCCCGGTCCGCGTGCGAGGCCCTCACCTCGGGCGGTCCGCCGGTACGCGAGAGGTCCCCCGCCATCACATCTCCCCGATCTCCCCGGGCAGGTCACCCGGCCCACCCACTCGACGACTAACGCTATATCGCGTTATACCCAACGGCCAACCCCACATCCGCCGTTCCCCTCCCGCGCCCCTATCGTGACCGGCATGCAGTCCTACACGATCGGCCAGGCAGCACGACTGCTCGGCGTGAGCCCGGACACCGCCCGGCGCTGGGCGGACGCGGGCCGCATCACCACCCACCGCGACGAGGCCGGGCGGCGGCTCGTCGACGGACGGGACCTGGCCGCGTTCTCGGTCGAACTCGCCAGGTCCGGCACCACCGAGGAGGACACCCCGTACACCTCGGCCCGCAACGCCTTCCCCGGCATCGTCACCGCGATCAAGCTCGGCGACGTCGCCGCCCAAGTGGAGATCCAGGCCGGCCCGCACCGCCTGGTCTCCCTGCTCACCCGCGAGGCCGTCGAGGAACTGGGCCTGGAGGTCGGCATGGAGGCGACGGCCCGTGTGAAGTCGACGAACGTGCATATCGACCGGGCCTGACTCAAGTAGGAACGCACATACCCACCCAATGGTCCGCTCGCCCTGGCTCATGCGATGCCATAGCAGGCTTCCACCTCGCACATGCGTCAGTATGATCGGCGTATCGGAGGAGCCCTGCGGGCTCTTCCACCCGCACACACAGGGAGTGGCCCCGAGATGCCCCGTTCCGCGCACCGGACCCGCCGGATCCTCCAGGTCGCCGGTGCGTCCGCGGCCGCGCTGCTGATTCTGAGCGCCTGCTCCTCCGCCACCGGCTCGGACAAGGGCTCCTCGTCGGCGAAACCCTCCGGCACGGTCACCGTCTTCGCCGCCGCCTCCCTCGAGGAGAGCTTCAAGACCCTGGGCAAGCAGTTCGAGAAGGAGCACCCGGGCACGAAGGTCACCTTCAACTTCGGCGGCAGCGACACCCTCGCCGCCAGCATCACCGGCGGCGCCCCGGCCGATGTCTTCGCCGCGGCCAGCACCAAGACGATGGCGATCGTGACGGACAAGCAGGACGCGGCGGGCAGGCCGGCCACCTTCGTCCGCAACCAGCTGGAGATCGCCACACTGCCGGGCAACCCCGACCGGATCTCCTCCCTGAAGGACCTCACCAAGCCCGGCCTGAAGGTCGTCCTGTGCGACAGGACCGTGCCGTGCGGTGCCGCCGCCCAGAAGGCGCTGGACGCCGGCGGCCTGGAGCTCACGCCCGTCTCGTACGAACAGGACGTCAAGAGCGCCCTGACGAAGGTCGAGCTGAAGGAGGCCGACGCCGCCGTCGTCTACAAGACCGACGTGCGGGCGGCGGGTGACAAGGTGGAGGGCGTGGACTTCCCCGAGTCGGCCGAGGCCCTCAACGACTATCCGATCGCCCTGCTCGAGAACGCCCCCAACCCCCAGGCGGCGAAGGCGTTCGTCGCACTGGTGCGCTCGGCCGAGGGCCAGAAGGTGCTGTCCCGGGCCGGGTTCCTCAAGCCGTGACCGACACCCCGGAGAGCCGACCTCGCCGCGTTCGCCACCGCGGTAGGACCCGGTTGGTGCCGATTCCCCTGCTGATGCCCGCCCTCGTCGGCCTGGCGTTTCTGCTCCTGCCTCTGATCGCCCTGCTCGTACGGGCGCCCTGGCGCAGCCTCCCGGAGCAGCTGACGAGCGCCGAGGTGTGGGAGGCACTCCGGCTGTCGCTCCTGTGCGCCACGGCGGCGACGGTTGTGAGCCTGGTCGTCGGCGTGCCCCTGGCCTGGCTGCTGGCCCGCACGCGGTTTCCCGGCCGGGGCTTCGTACGGGCCCTGGTGACGCTGCCGTTGGTGCTGCCGCCGGTAGTGGGCGGTGTGGCCCTGCTGCTCGCCTTCGGGCGGGGCGGCATCGTCGGGCAGTGGCTCGACTCCTGGTTCGGGATCACCCTGCCCTTCACCACGACGGGTGTCGTCCTCGCCGAGACGTTCGTGGCGATGCCGTTCCTCGTCATCAGCGTGGAGGGCACCCTGCGAGCCGCCGACCCGCGCTACGAGGAGGCGGCCACCACCCTGGGCGCCTCCCGCTTCACCGCGTTCCGCCGCGTCACCCTGCCGCTGATCGCGCCCGGCGTCGCGGCCGGTGCCGTACTGGCCTGGGCCCGGGCCCTCGGCGAGTTCGGCGCGACGATCACCTTCGCGGGCAACTTCCCGGGCCGCACCCAGACCATGCCGCTCGCGGTCTACCTGGCCCTGCAGAACGACCCGGCAGCGGCGATCGCGCTCAGCCTGGTCCTGCTGGCGGTGTCCATCGCGGTCCTGGCGGCTCTGCGCGACCGCTGGATGACGGCGTCGTGATGTCCCGGACCGGCTCCCTGACACCCAGGACGTGGCTCTCATGACCGAGACGACCGACCTCGACGCAGCGCCCCCCGGCCTCCGCCCCGAAGGCCTGGACGCCCACCTCGTCGTCGACCGCGGCACCTTCCGCCTGGACGTCACACTCACCGTCGCCCCCGGGGACGTCGTCGCCCTGCTCGGCCCCAACGGCGCCGGCAAGACCACGGCCCTGCGCGCACTGGCCGGGCTCACCCCCCTCACGTCGGGTCGTCTACGGCTGGACGGCACCCGGCTGGACGCCATGCCGCCCGAGTCCCGCCCGGTCGGCGTCGTCTTCCAGGACTACCTGCTCTTCCCGCATCTGACCGCCCTGGACAACGTCGCCTTCGGCCCGCGCTGCCGGGGTGCGAGCAAGGCCGAGGCCCGTGCCCAGGCCGCCGAGTGGCTGGACCGTATGGGCCTGGCCGACCACGCCGGCGCCAAACCCCGCCGTCTCTCCGGTGGCCAGGCCCAGCGCGTGGCCGTGGCCCGGGCCCTGGCCACCCGGCCCCGGCTGCTGCTCCTGGACGAACCCCTCGCCGCGCTCGACGCCCGCACCCGTCTGGAAGTGCGCGCCCAGCTCCGGCGCCACCTCGCCGAGTTCGAGGCCGTGGCCGTCCTCGTCACGCACGACCCGCTGGACGCCATGGTGCTGGCCGATCGCCTCGTCGTGGTCGAGCACGGCCACGTCGTCCAGGAGGGCACGCCCTCCCACATCGCCCGCCACCCCCGCACGGACTACATCGCCCGGCTCGTCGGCCTCAACCTCTACCGGGGACGGGCCGAGGGCCACACCGTCCGGCTCGACGCGGGCCCGGCCATCACGACCGCGGAAGAGCTCTCCGGTCCGGCCTTCGTGGCGTTCCCGCCCGGCGCCGTGACGCTGTACCGGGAACGCCCCACCGGCTCCAGCGCCCGCAACCTGTGGCGCTGCGAGGTCGCCGGACTGGAGACGCACGGCGACCAGATCCGCGCGGACCTCACCGGCGAACTCCCCCTGACCGCCGACCTCACCACGGTCGCCGCGGCCGAACTCGACCTGCATCCCGGCGCCCCGGTATGGGCGACCGTCAAGGCGACGCAAACGCACGCATACCCGGCTTAAGAAACACACCGGGCTACCGTGCCCCCATGAGCCTGAGCATCCGCAACCAGCTCCCCGGCACCGTCACCGCCGTCACGCCAGGCGAGGCCATGGCAACGGTCAGGGTCCGCCTCACCGGCGGCCAGGCCCTCACCGCGGCGATCACCCGCGAGGCGGCGGACGACCTATCTCTCGCGCCTGGTACCGCCGTGCGCGCCCTAGTGAAGTCGACGGACGTCTCGCTGGCCACAGCACCCGTCGAGGGCCTGTCCATCCGCAACCGGCTCCCCGGCACGATCACGCACATCGCGACCGGCGACGCCATGGCGTCCGTCCAGGTCACCGTCGAGGGCGGCGAACTGACCGCCGCGATCACCAGGGACGCCGCGGACGACCTCGCCCTGTCGGCCGGTACGCCCGTCGTCGCCCTGATCAAGTCGACCGAGGTGTCCCTCGCCGCCGAATGACGGGAGGGACCCCGCACCGCGGAGCCCCTCCCTACGACCCGGCCGGCAGATCAGTCCTCGTACGCGTCCAGCGGCGGGCAGGAGCAGACCAGGTTCCGGTCGCCGAAGGCCTGGTCGATGCGGCGCACCGGCGGCCAGTACTTGTCGGCGACCGAGACACCGGCCGGGAAGACGGCCTCCTCACGGCTGTAGGCGTGCTCCCACTCCCCGGCGAGCGTCCCGGCGGTGTGCGGGGCGCCCCGCAGCGGGTTGTCGTCCGCGGGCCACTCGCCGGATCCGACCTTCTCGATCTCCGCGCGGATGGCGATCATCGCCTCGCAGAACCGGTCCAGCTCGGTCAGGTCCTCCGACTCGGTCGGCTCGATCATCAGCGTCCCGGCCACCGGGAACGACATCGTCGGCGCGTGGAAGCCGTAGTCGATCAGCCGCTTGGCGACGTCGTCGACGCTCACCCCGGTCGCCTTGGTCAGCGGCCGCAGGTCGATGATGCACTCGTGGGCGACCAGCCCGCCGGGGCCGGTGTAGAGCACCGGGTAGTGCGGCTCCAGCCGCTTGGCGATGTAGTTGGCGCTGAGCACCGCGACCTGCGTGGCCCGCTTCAGCCCCTCGCCGCCCATGAGCCGGACGTACGCCCACGAGATCGGCAGGATGCCGGCGGAACCCCACGGCGCCGCGGAGATGGGACCGACACCCGTCCCCGGCCCCGCCTCGGGCTGGAGCGGGTGGTTCGGCAGGTACGGCGCGAGGTGCTCACGCACCGCCACCGGACCCACGCCGGGACCACCGCCGCCGTGCGGGATGCAGAAGGTCTTGTGCAGGTTCAGATGCGAGACGTCCCCGCCGAAGTGCCCCGGCTTGGCGAGCCCGACGAGCGCGTTGAGGTTGGCCCCGTCGACGTAGACCTGCCCGCCCGCCTCGTGCACCTGGCCGCAGATGTCGGCGACGTGCTCCTCGAACACGCCGTGGGTGGACGGGTACGTGATCATCAGTACCGCCAGCTCGTCGCGGTACTGCTCGATCTTCGCCCGCAGGTCCTCGACGTCGATCTCACCGTCATCGGCCGTCTTCACGACGACGACCTTCATGCCTGCCATCACCGCGCTGGCGGCGTTGGTCCCGTGCGCGGACGACGGGATCAGGCACACGGTGCGCTGCTCATCGCCGTTGGCCCGGTGGTAGCCGCGTACGGCGAGCAGACCGGCCAGCTCGCCCTGCGACCCGGCGTTCGGCTGGAGGGACACCTTGTCGTACCCGGTGACCTCGGCGAGACGGTCCTCCAGCTCGTGGATGAGCGTGAGGTAGCCCCCGGCCTGCTCGGCGGGCACGAAGGGGTGCAGCTGCCCGAACTCGGGCCAGGTGACCGGCTCCATCTCCGTGGTCGCGTTGAGCTTCATGGTGCAGGAGCCCAGCGGGATCATGCCCCGGTCGAGCGCGTAGTCGCGGTCGGCCAGCCGGCGCAGGTAGCGCAGCATTGCGGTCTCGGAGCGGTGCTGGTGGAAGACGGGGTGTGTCAGGTACTCGTCGGTCCGCAGCAGCGCGTCCGGAAGCCCGTCCCCGGTGGCCGCGTCCAGCGCCTCGACGACACCCTCGACGCCGAAGGCGGCCCATACGGCACGCAGCTGGGCCCGCGTGGTGGTCTCGTCGCAGGCGATCGAGACGTGGTCGGCGTCGACGAGACGGAGGTTGACCCCGTTCTCCTGCGCGGCGGCCACGACGTCGGCGGCCCGGCCCTCGACGCGCACGGTCAGCGTGTCGAAGTAGGAGCCGTGCACGACCTCGACACCGCCGTTCGCGAGCCCGGCGGCGAGAACCGTGGCGTACCGGTGGGTGCGTCGCGCGATGCCCTTCAGGCCCGCCGGTCCGTGGTAGACGGCGTACATGCCGGCCATGACGGCGAGCAGCACCTGGGCGGTGCAGATGTTGCTGGTGGCCTTCTCACGGCGGATGTGCTGCTCACGCGTCTGGAGCGCCAGCCGGTACGCCTTGTTCCCGTCGGCGTCCACGGAGACGCCGACGAGCCGCCCGGGCAGGCTGCGCGCCATCTTCTCCTTGACCGCCATGTAACCGGCGTGCGGGCCGCCGAAGCCCATCGGCACACCGAAGCGCTGCGTCGTCCCGACGGCGATGTCCGCGCCGAGCTCACCGGGCGACTTCAGCAGCGTCAGCGCGAGAAGATCGGCTGCGACGGTGACGAGCGCCCCGAGCTCGTGCGCCTGGTCGATGACCGGCTTGATGTCCCGTACGGCTCCGGATGCGCCCGGGTACTGGATCAGCACGCCGTTGATCTCGCGCTCGGCGATCTCGGCGGGGATGCCCTCGCCGAGGTCGGCGACGACGACCTCGACGCCGGTCGGCTCGGCCCGGGTCTGGATGACGGCGATGGTCTGCGGCAACGCGTCCGCATCGACCAGGAACAGGCCCTTCTTGTTCTTGCCGAGGCGCCGCGACAGCGCCATGGCCTCGGCGGCCGCGGTGCCCTCGTCGAGCAGGGAGGCACCGGAGGTCGGCAGTCCGGTGAGGTCGGCGACCATGGTCTGGAAGTTGAGCAGCGCCTCGAGCCGCCCCTGCGAGATCTCCGGCTGGTACGGCGTGTAGGCCGTGTACCAGGCCGGGTTCTCCATGACGTTGCGCATGATGACCGGCGGCGTGAACGTGCCGTAGTACCCGAGTCCGATCATGGAGCCGAGGACCTGGTTGCGGTCGGCGAGGGAGCGCAGCTCGGCGATCACCTCGGCCTCGCTGCGGGCGCCCGGCAGGTCCAGCGCCTCGGCGCTCTTGATCACGGCCGGGACCGCGGCGGCCGTGAGCTCGTCCAGCGAGCCGTAGCCGACCTGCGCGAGCATCTTTGCGCGGGCCTCGTGGTCGGGGCCGATGTGGCGCTGCTCGAAGGGAACTGCCTCTTCGAGCTCGGAGAGCGGAATGCGATGGGCGGTCATTTGCGGAGGCCTCCTGGTCTGACACGACCTTCGAGGGGCACCACGGCACGGGTACCCGAACGGCCTCCCCCTCTGTCATCTCGACCTGAGAGCTTCACCGGATCGCCCGAAGGCCTCCGGCTTTCACCGTCGGTGAGAGCGGAAGCCGTCGACACCCGCCCTGCTTTCCAGAGTGACCTCGTCCATGCGGTACGTGAGCCTGAGAGATTCCGGGGAGGATTTGCTCCTTCGGCGCCTCCGATGGTGCCTGGAGGACTCTCCCGCACGGGGTCAGCAGCCGCTGCCAGCGTACCAGCGCGGTCAACGCACGAACCTTCGAGTGGCCGCCGCCCCGATTGTGCCGTTTTGTAGTGCCTACGGATGAGTTGCGACCATGTGGAGGGCCCGTGCGAACCGATATCGATCCGCGCAACCTGATCGGCCGCAAGGCGTTCGACCGCAACGGAACCAGGATCGGCACGATCGACGAGGTCTACCTCGACGACGCCACCGGCGAGCCGGAGTGGGCGGCCATACGGACCGGCCTGTTCAGCAGGGACGCTTTCGTCCCCCTCGAGCCGAGCGAACTGATCGACGGCGCCCTCCACGTGCCCTTCGACCGAGCCCTGATCAAGGACGCCCCCGACTTCGGCGTGGGCCGCCACCTCTCCCCGGAACAGGAACTCCAGCTCTACCACCACTACGGCCTGGACGTCGCCGCGCCTCCCCCGCTCGACGACCAGGACCTCGGCAGACTGGCAGGCACGGACGAGACGGCCTGAAGCCCGACAACCCGTCCAGCTGTCTTGCCGTCGTGCCGTCTAAGGGGCAGCGGACCGCAGCCCCACAGCTCCCGACCCACCCTCCGGCTCGCGGCTCTCCTCCGGTCTCGCTAACACCAGCGGCAACGGATCCGCCGGCTCCAGATCCGGATCGTCGACCCGGAAGGTCCGCACCCGCCCGGGCTCCGACCCGGGCGTCTCGAACCGCACCGTGACCCGCCCCAGACCGCTCCCCTGCACCCACCCGTGCCCGAACTCCGCATGCCGTACGTCGTGCCCGGCGGGCCACCGCCGCTCGGCGAGCGCCGGCTGCTCCTCGACGGGCGCCGCGGCAGGCTCCTCGACCGGCCCCTGCGCCTGCGCCCGCTCCCCCGCCGCCTGCGCGAAGAGATCCTCCTGCGTGTAGTCGGCGAGCCCGCTGACACCCACCCCGAGCAGCCGCACACCGCCCGTGGTGTCGACCGAGTCCAGCAACCGGGCCGCCGCCTCACGGATCACCCCGGGATCGTCCGTCGGCCCGCGCAGCGTCTCGGACCGGGTGAGCGTCGAGAAGTCGTACCGCCGCACCTTCAGCACGATGGTCCGCCCGGACAGCCCGGCCCCGCGCAGCCGCCGCACGCACCGGTCAGCGAGCCGCTGCACCTCGAGACCGACCCGCACCCGGTCGTGAATGTCCACGTCGTAGGTGTCCTCGACCGACACCGACTTCGCCTCCCGCTCCGCCACGACAGGCCGGTCGTCCCGCGCCAGCGCCATGGCGTAGAGCCCGTGCCCGTGCGACTTTCCCAGCAGCCGGACCATCTCGTCCTCGCCCGCCTCGACGATCTCCTCGATCGTGGTGATCCCGGCCCGCCGCAGATGGTCGCCCGTCGCCGGCCCGACCCCCGGCAGTGTCCGCACCGACATGGGCCCGAGCAGCGCCCGCTCGGTGCCCGGCTCGATCACCACCAGCCCGTCGGGCTTGGCCTGCTCCGAGGCGATCTTCGCGAGCATCTTGGAGGCGGCCAGCCCGACCGACCCCGTCAGTCCGGTGACGGCCCGTATGTCCGCGCGCAGCTGCGCCCCGACCAGCCGCGCCGACTGCTCGTCCCAGGCCGCTCCCCCGGCCTCCAGGTCCACGAACGCCTCGTCCAGGCTCAGCGGCTCCACCAGCGGCGACAAGGCCTGCAGTAGCTCCATCACCCGCTCGCTGATCGCCTTGTAGAACCCGAAGCGCGGCACGAGATACGCGGCGTTGGGCGCGAGCCGCCGGGCCTGTCCCATGGGCATCGCCGAATGCACCCCGAAGACCCTCGCCTCGTACGACGCCGTGGCCACGACGCCACGCGGCCCCAGCCCGCCGACGACGACGGCTTTCCCGCGCAGACTCGGCTTGGACGCCTGCTCCACCGAGGCGAAGAAGGCATCCATGTCGAGATGCAGGATCGTGGGCGCGGTTCTCACGATTCCGATGCTGCCCTACGCCACTGACAACGCCTCGGACAACCGCCCTGACGCCCCCGGGAGAAACCGCTTGCAGCCCGGCGCGGAAACGTCCCGCCTGCAACGGTCACAGGGGCACCACACTGCCGGACGACTCAGACGGCCCTGTTCCGCCGTCGCGCCAGCTCGTCCGCCGGGTTGGACCCGACCAGCGTCTCGCCGGTGTCGATCCGCTCCCCGTGCAGCTGGGACAGCGCGCTCTCGACATCCCGCCACACCACGCCCACGGCGATCCCGAAGACCCCCTGGCCCCCCTGGAGCAGGGCGTGGACCTCGTCCGGCGAGGTGCACTCGTAGACCGTGGCTCCGTCGCTCATCAGCGTCATCCGCTCCAGGTCGCGGAAACCGCGTTCCCTGAGGTGCTGGACGGCCGTTCGGATGTTCTGGAGCGACACCCCGGTGTCGAGGAACCGCTTGACGATCTTCAGGACGACGACGTCCCGGAAGCTGTAGAGCCGCTGCGTCCCCGACCCGTAGGCGGGGCGCACGCTCGGCTCGACGAGGCCGGTGCGGGCCCAGTAGTCCAGCTGCCGGTAGGTGATACCGGCGGCCGCGCAGGCCGTGGGGCCGCGATAGCCGATCTGCTCGGACGCCATGGACGTCGTCCCTCCGCTGCTCGGCACGGCCGTCGGTCGCTGCGGAGCGTGATCAGCCGCGCCGCCGGGCTGGGGACACGCCCCGCTCGCGCGGAGCCGTGAGCCCGGGGGAGGGTACGGACCGCTCGCCCTGAGACTGCGCTCGGGGCCGCCCCCAGCCGTACCGTCGCCGCTGCTTCTCACGCCGACCTCCGTCCTTGACCTGCCTTCTCGACGGTAGGCAGTCACCAGGGGTGCGTCAACGATCGCCACACTCGCCACGCCGAGTGATAATCACCCTAAGAGTGGTTTCCCGTGCCCCACCGCGGGGAAAGGCTAGCCGAATGCCTTCGAGTCGGGCCGCGTGACGCTCTCACTCGCCTCCCGCACATACGGGCATTTCGCCCGTCACACATGCGGCGGGCGACCCTGCCGCGGACCACTTCGTCCGCCGGGCCGCCCACAGGCCTCACCGACCGCTGATGCCCCGGCCATCCGGCTCTGACCGTAATCCGGGGCTCACTGGCTGCTGCTGCCGAAGTCCTCCGGGGAGATCTGGTCGAGGAACTCGCGGAATTTCTCCACCTCGTCCTCCTGCTCGTCCGGGATCGCGATTCCGGCGTCGTCGAGCACCGTGTCACTGCCGTAGATCGGCGTCCCGGTGCGCAGGGCCAGCGCTATGGCGTCGGACGGGCGGGCGCTCACCTCGACGCCGCTGGCGAAGACCAGCTCCGCGTAGAAGACGCCCTCACGCAGGTCCGTGATGCGCACTTCCGTGAGCTCCTGACCGACGGCCTCCAGCACGTCCTTGAACAGGTCGTGGGTCAGCGGCCGCGCAGGAGCCATGCCCTGCTGGGCGAAGGCGATCGCCGTCGCCTCCCCCGGTCCGATCCAGATCGGGAGGTAACGGTCGCCCCCCACTTCACGCAGTAGCACGATCGGTTGGTTGGAGGGCATTTCCACCCGGACACCTACGACATCGAGCTCGTTCACACAGCAACCCTAGGCCGTGCCCGGGACGTTTGGGTAGTCGGGCCGGGATCGGGCGCCTGATCCGGCCCTGCGAACGGCCCCGTCTCAGGGCAGCCGCACGCCGAGCGCCGTCTGCACCAGCGCGGCATGCAGCTTCACGGTGAGCCCCGCGAGCTCCTTCGTACGGGCCTGTGCATGAGCCCTGGTCTGCGGGTTCCGGTGCCGCTTCAGCGGGGCCACCACCTGGTCCACGAGCCCGGCCTCGCGATCGGCGGCGGCCTTCATCACCCGCAGGTGGCGCGGCTCGATCCCGAACCGCCCCAGCTCGGCGATCAGCGAGGCCACCGTGACCGCCTCCGCGTCGTACACCCCGTCCTCCAGTGGGGTGACGAGCCCGTACGACTCCCACTCCCTGAGCTCCTCCTCGCCGGCACCGGCGGCGGCGAGCAGCTCCTCGCGCCCGATCCTGGCCGCCGTGGGCGCCTCGGGGGACTCGGGCACCGTGTCGCCGTCACGATGACGGCTCAGCGCCGGCAGTTGGACTGCCTCGCCGCGCTCCATGGCCTCCAGGTGCTCGCGGATCACCTTCAGGGGCAGATAGTGGTCTCGCTGCATCCTCAGGACGTGGCCGAGACGCTCGACGTCGTGCGCGCTGAACTTGCGATACCCCGACGGGGTCCGCTGCGGCTCGATCAGCCCCTCCGCCTCCAGGAAACGGATCTTGGAGATGGTGACTTCGGGAAACTCGTCGCGCAGCACGTTCAGCACCGTGCCGATGCTCATCAGCCTGTCCGTGGCGGCGGCGCCGTGCCCGGCACCGCCGCTCGGTGTTTGAAGCATGGACCTTCCCTGACGGACGGACCTGCGCGGGGGTCCCCGGACGGACTCCGGTCAGTAGCCCCGCTGGCTGGCGTAGAAGACCAGCCGGTACTTGCCGATCTGCACCTCGTCACCGTTGTTCAGGGCGACCTGGTCGATCCGCTCGCGGTTCACGTACGTGCCGTTCAGGCTGCCCACGTCGGCCACGGTGAACGAGCCGTCCTGGCCGCGACGGAACTCCACATGCCGCCGGGAGACCGTCACGTCGTCCAGGAAGATGTCGCTCTGCGGATGACGCCCGGCCGTGGTCAGATCGCCGTCCAGCAGGAAGCGGCTGCCAGAGTTCGGCCCGCGGCGCACGACCAGGAGCGCGGAGCCCAGCGGCAGCGCGTCGACGGCAGCCTGCGCCTCGGGGGACAGCGTCGGCATCGGCGTCTGGCCGGTGGTCTCGCTGTCGTAGGCCTCGAGACCGGAGATGGAGATCGTGGAGGTCGTCTCGGACGGACGCTCCGCCGCCGCCCCGGCCCGCAGCGGCGCGCCACAGTTGGAGCAGAAGCGGCTGTTCTCCGCGTTGCGGTTACCGCACCTCGTACATACCAGGGCCGACATCGGATCCTCCTGCCGCGGCTGCCCACCGGGGGCATTGGACGCATACGGGTCGGGAAACCCTCCACCCGCACTTGAGGTTGACGGTTGCCCGAAACCTATGCCGCCGGGCTGCGCAGGGTCAACCGACGGCGCGCCCTGACCACCGGAAACGTCACCGCCCGGACCACCGACCTGGTCCCGGAACAGCGGCCGCTGGCCCTCCGCGTCAGGCTGTGCGCGATGGCGAGCGGTCGCGTTGTCGCTACCCTCTCGCGCGCTCTTGCCGAACAACTTCGCAAACAACTTCACGGGCGATTCCCCTTGACCGAAACAGACCCGCCCGTGGGGCAGGACGAACCCTGACTGAACACTCTGGCCGACCCGGACATCCTGACAACGTCCGTCTGCACCAGACAGTTTCCACCACGCACCACCCATTCGGTGCGCCGACCCCCCGCAACCTCATGCCCTCGCCGAACGCCGCCCATGCACCCCCGGTTCACTGGGAGGACGACCGAGCGTAGTCAGGCCGCTTCACCGCCCGCAAGGCGTCCACAACGATCTTGGTCGACCGCTCGATGGTGACCGTGGCCTGTTCCTTCTCGAGAGTCTGCACCACGCCTCCGGGGATGTTGAGCGCCGGCTCGAGGTCCTGCGGCTTGCCGATGACCTTGAAACGATAGGGCGCGTTGATCTTGTTCCCGTCGACGCTCACACCCTTGCCGGAGTCCGTCAGATACGTGCCTGCGACGACCCGCACGCCGTTCACCTGTATCGCCTCGGCACCCGCCGCGCGCAGCTCCTGGATCGCGTCGAGCAGCATGTCCGCCTCGACCGTCCCCTTCGTGTCCTCGATGGTCATGGTGATGCCGGGCCCCTGCGCGGCCACGGTGCCCGCCAGGATGCCGAGTTGCCTCTCCTTCTCGATGGTCTGCCTCCGGGCCTCCTCGGCCTGGTCCGAGCTGTTCTCCAGCTCGTCGCGCTGCTTCTCGAGGCCCTGCTTCTCGTCCTCAAGACGCTGCGTACGGTCATCCAGTTCATCGAGGATGCGGACAAGATCTTCCTGACGCGCCCCGCGCAGCGCGCTGTCACTGTCGCTGTTCGAGGCCACCTGCACGGCCAGCCCGAACCCGAGGCCGAACAGCAACAGCGCGACGATGAGTTGGGCCCGTGAGACCCGCGGCGGCCACAGCCCCTGCACCAGCCGCTGCCGACCGGTCAGCTGCGGCTCGGCCTCAGGATCAGGCTCGGAGGCCGCCTCCGGTTCGGGTTCCGGTTCCGGTTCCGGGGTGTCCTGGGCGGCGGGCACCGGCGCGGACACCTCTTGGGGCAGTTCCTTGCGCAGCCTGCTGCCGGACTCGCCGCTCCCGTCGCGCTGGTCCGCGGGCGAGTCGCCGTTCTCCTCGGGGCGCTTGTCGTCGTGCTCGCTCATCGGCCTCACGCCCGGAACACGTGCCGGCGGATCGCCGCGGCGTTGGAAAAGATCCGGATACCGAGGACGACCACCACACCGGTGGACAGCTGGGCACCCACGCCCAGCTTGTCACCCAGGAACACGATCAACGCGGCCACCACCACGTTCGACAGGAACGACACCACGAAGACCTTGTCGTCGAAGATGCCGTCGAGCATGGCCCGCAGGCCGCCGAAGACGGCGTCGAGTGCCGCCACGACAGCGATCGGCAAATACGGCTCGACCACCGCCGGAACCTCAGGCCGGACCAACAGGCCGGCCACGACTCCCACGACGAGGCCCAGTACGGCGATCACGATGTGCCCTTCTCGCTCTTGTCAATGCTCGGCTGTGCTATACGTACGATCACACTCGGTGCGGCAGGCAGCCGGAGGTCCTCCTCCACGGAAATGCCTGTCCTGATGCCGTAGCTCTCCTGGAGCGCGTTCAGATACAGCCCGTCCGCGCTGTTCTGGAACCGAGTGCTCAGCCCCTGCCCGTCCCCCACCGCGAGCACCGTGTACGGCGGCACCAGCGGCTTGTTGTCGACCAGTATCGCGTCCCCCGCGGCCCTGATCGCGGACAGTGCGGTCAGCCGCTGCCCGTTGATCGAGACGGCCTCGGCTCCCGACTCCCACAGCCCGTTGACCACGCGCTGCATGTCCCGGTCGCGCACCCGGCCGGTGTCGGCGAAGCCGGTGGTATCGCGCGGGTCGCCGTCACCGCCCGTGCCGACGTCCTTGGCGTCGTTCACCACGAGCTTCACACCGGGGCCGTGCACCGCTGTGGCGCCCGACAGGATGCCCACGATCTCGGACTCGGCGCTGCCACCGCTGTGCTTCAGCGCCTCCCGCTGTCGCGCGCTCACGTCCTCGCGCAGCCGGTCGACGGAGTCCTCCAGCTTGTCCGCCGCCTCGGCCTCCCGGTCGATCCGGTCGACCAGCTCCTCGCGCTCCTTGGCGACGACCGGAGCGGCGACCCGCGCCTGCGCTGCTCCCACGGTCACGACGAGGGCCGCGAGCACCAGGCCGGCGGCAAGCCCCAACTTCGCCCTGAGCGTCTTCGGCATGCCACCGTCGCCCGCGGCCTTCTTCCGCGCGGCGGCCTCGGCGTATCCGTCGTCGAGGCTGTGGTCCATGACGTTGGTGATCAACGACATGGACGCGTCCGGGCGCCTGGGCCGCGTCGGTGTGCTCCGAATGGGGGGTTGCTGCGGCATGCCGCACATCGTCGCACGTCGCGGCCACTACCTCCGAACGGCCCCACCGGCGTGCCGGACAGGCCCCCTTGGGGACACTTGTCCGGCACGCACGCGTGCAGTCCGTTCTACCGGCCGGCGCTGTCCACGACCGCCGACCACTCGTCCAGCAGGGCCTGCGCGGAGGCGTCGTCCGGCCCCTCCGCCCACAGGTGGGTGACGGCCTCGGCCGGGTCGGGCAGCACCATCACCCAACGGCCGTCCGTCTCCACCACACGCACGCCGTCCGTGGTGTCCACGAACCGGTCTCCGGCCGCCTCGACGACCCGCCGCATCACGAGCCCCTTGACGGCCCACGGAGTCGCCAGGTCCCGCTTGAGTACGTGCGCCCGCGGAATCCGCGCGTCGATCTGGCTGAGCGTGAGCTGCGTCCGCCCCACGAGCCCGATGAGCCGTACGAAGGCCGCCGTGGCGTCGTACACGCTGCTGAACTCGGGGACGATGAAGCCGCCCTTGCCGTCGCCGCCGAAGATCGTCCCTTCCTCACCACCAACGCGCGTGAGGTCGTCGGGAGACGTGGTCGTCCACTCGACCTGGGTCCCGTGGTACGCCGCCACCTGCTCGGCGATCCTGGTCGTGGTCACCGGCAGCGCGACCCGGCCGCTGCGCCGCTCGGCGGCGACGAGATCCAGCATCACGAGCAGCGCCCGGTCGTCCTCGATGATGCGCCCCTTCTCGTCGACGAGGGACAGCCGCTCACCGACGGGATCGAACCGCACGCCGAACGCGGCCCCCGAGGACGCCACGATCTCCCCGAGACGCACCATCCCCGACCGCCGCATGTCGGCCGTCTCCGTCGGCCTGGACTCGTCGAGACCCGGGTTGATCGTCAGCGAGTCGACACCAAGCTTCCCCAGCAGACTGGGCAGCACGAGTCCCGCACTTCCGTTGGACGCGTCCACGACCACCTTCAGGCCGGACTCCGCGATCCCGGTCGTGTCGACGTTCCGCAGCAGCGACCCGGTGTACGAGTCGAAGACACTCGCCGGGAAGTGCAGATCACCGATCTCCCCGGGAAACGCACGCCGGTACTCCTGCCGCGCGAACACCCGGTCCAGCTTCCGTTGGCTGCCCTGGGACAGGTCCGCGCCCTGCCCGTCGAAGAACATGATGTCGACGGAATCCTGCACCCCGGGCGTGGTACGGATCATGATCCCGCCGGCACTGCCACGCGCCGTCTGCTGCCGGGCCACCGGCAGCGGCACGTTCTCCAGGTCCCGTACGTCGATGGCGCTGGCCTGCAACGCGGAGATCACCGCCCGCTTCAGCGCGCGGGCACCACGCGAGTGGTCGCGGGCCGTGGTGACGGTCGAACCCTTTTTCAGGGTGGTCGCATAGGCACCGGCCAGCCGTACCGCCAACTCCGGCGTGATCTCCACATTCAGGATTCCGGACACACCCCGGGCGCCGAAGAGGTGCGCCTGTCCCCTGGATTCCCAGATGACCGAGGTGTTGACGAAGGCGCCGGCTTCGATGGTCTTGAACGGATAGACCCGCACATTGCCCTGAACGATCGATTCTTCACCGATCAGGCACTCATCACCGATGACCGCCCCGTCCTCGATCCGCGCCGCACGCATGATGTCGGTGTTCTTTCCGACGACGCAGCCGCGCAGATTGCTTTGCGGCCCCACGTAGACGTTGTCGTGGACGACGGCCTTGTGCAGAAAAGCGCCGCTCTTGACGACCACGTTGGAGCCCACGACGGTGTGCTCACGGATTTCGGCGCCGGCCTCGACCTTGGCGTAGTCCCCGATGTAAAGCGGACCGCGGAGCACGGCGTCGGGATGGACCTCGGCCCCTTCGGCGACCCACACCCCGGCGGAGATCTCGAACCCGTCGATGTCGACGTCGACCTTGCCCTCCAGGACGTCGGCCTGCGCCTTCACATAGCTCTCGTGGGTGCCGACGTCCTCCCAGTACCCCTCGGCGACGTAGCCGTAGATCGGCTTGCCTTCCTTCATCAACTGCGGGAAGACATCGCCGGACCAGTCGACGGGCACGTCGGGTTCGACGTAGTCGAAGACCTCGGGCTCCATCACGTAGATGCCGGTGTTCACGGTGTCGGAGAAGACCTGGCCCCAAGTGGGCTTCTCGAGGAAGCGCTCCACCTTGCCTTCCTCGTCGACAATGGTGATGCCGAATTCCAACGGATTGGGCACACGCGTCAGACAGACCGTGACCAGGGCGCCCTTTTCCTTGTGGAAATTGATGAGCTCGGTGAGGTCGAAGTCCGTCAGTGCATCGCCGGAGATGACAAGGAAGGCATCGTCCTTCAACGCCTCTTCGGCATTCTTGACGCTTCCGGCGGTACCGAGTGGCTTCTCCTCATTGGCATAGGTGAGCTCCATACCGAGCTCTTCGCCGTCACCGAAGTAGTTCTTGACGAGCGAGGCCAGGAACTGGACAGTTACGACTGTTTCGTTGAGCCCATGCCTTTTCAGCAGCCGCAGCACATGCTCCATGATCGGGCGGTTGGCCACGGGCAGGAGCGGCTTGGGCATGCTTGAGGTCATGGGGCGAAGGCGCGTGCCTTCGCCTCCGGCCATCACGACGGCCTTCATGTCGGAAGCGTCCTCCTCTAAGAGACGACGGTCTAGCCGACTTCCCCCGCCAGGATTGTCCCGCACTTTTCCACGTCGGGCCATCGGGCCGCATCAGTGGGACCAATCCGCGAGTTCAATCGGCCATGGTGTCCGCACGGACCAGGCGGCGGACTTGTACCACGTAGAGGACTCCTGCCCACCAGTACAGCGTTGTACCCCACCCGGCGAACGCCCATCCGAAAATAGCAGCCAGTGACGAGATCCAACCGCTCCCGTCACTGAGCAGGAGCAGCGGGAAGGCATACATCAAGTTGAAGGTGGCGGCCTTGCCGAGGAAGTTCACCTGGGGCGGCGGATAGCCGTGCCGGCGGAGGATGCCCACCATCACCAGCAGAACCAGCTCCCGCGCCAGAAGTACAGCGGTCAACCAGAGAGGCAGAATCTCGCGCCAGGTGAGGCCGACCAAAGTCGAAAGAATGTAGAGCCGGTCGGCCGCGGGATCGAGGAGCCGCCCCAGGCTGCTGATCTGGTTCCAGCGCCGCGCGAGCTTGCCGTCCAGGTAGTCACTGATGCCGCTCAGGGCCAGTACCAGAAGGGCCCAGCCGTCACTCTGGGGCCCTCCGAACTCAGGCCGCAGAATCAGCCACAGGAAGAGGGGCACGCCGACGAGGCGCGCCATGCTGAGGATGTTCGGGATGGTGAGCACACGGTCCGTCTGGACGCGAGTCTCCTGAACCTCCACCCGGGGGCCTCCTGTGGGAAACGTTCTAACGATGCTCCCTGACCTTACCTCAACGCAAAAAAGCTCTGGCTCTCGGGCTGTGCGCCCAAGAACCAGAGCTCTAAAAGGAGTTCGGCGGCGTCCTACTCTCCCACAGGGTCCCCCCTGCAGTACCATCGGCGCTGTAAGGCTTAGCTTCCGGGTTCGGAATGTAACCGGGCGTTT
>NZ_JBITJK010000023.1:29646-147006 GCF_044459945.1 Streptomyces sp. NPDC050164 | reverse complement strand
TAGGTGTCGCAATCCACACCGAAACCAGGGGCCCTCACCCCGTTCAAGGACCACTCAAGGCGTGTCGCCCGTCACCAACGTCCCGGGACAGCACATCTAGGCGCACGCACGCAGCTGAGCGGAGGCGCGCCCGCACCCGCGCGGCGAGAAGGCGCACAGGCCGCCGCAGGCACCCCACACCACCCGAACAGCCGCACCCCAAGGTAAAAAATGGCCCCGCCCACCCGGGCGGGGCCACTCACACCACCGCGCACCGCGCAGCGCGCAGCGCGCTACCGCCGAGCCACACCCTCTGCCCGAGCCGCCGCCGCCACCGCAGCCGTCACCGCCGGCGCGACCCGCTCGTCGAACGGCGACGGGATGACGTAGTCGGCCGCGAGGTCGTCCCCGACCACGCCCGCCAGCGCCTCCGCGGCAGCCAGCTTCATCCCCTCCGTGATCCGCGACGCCCGCACCTGCAAGGCACCCGCGAAGATCCCCGGAAACGCCAGCACGTTGTTGATCTGGTTCGGGAAGTCCGACCGCCCGGTAGCCACCACGGCCGCGTACTTGTGCGCGACCTCGGGATGCACCTCGGGGTTCGGGTTCGCCATGGCGAAAACGAACGCCCCCTCGGCCATCGACGCCACCGCGTCCTCCGGCACCGTCCCGCCGGACACCCCGATGAACACATCGGCCCCGGCCAGCGCCGTCTCCAGCGACCCGCTGATACCCGCCTTGTTCGTGAACCCGGCCAGCTCCCGCTTCACCGGCGTCAGATCGTCCCGGTCCGCCGACACGACACCCTTGCGGTCGGCCACCGCGACATCCTCGATCCCGGCCTCGACCAGCATCTTCGCGATGGCGACACCCGCCGCACCCGCGCCGGAGATGACGGCCCGCAGATCCCCCAGCGCCCGCTTGCTCAGCCGCGCGGCGTTCCGCAGGGCCGCCAGCGTCACGACCGCCGTACCGTGCTGGTCGTCGTGGAAGACGGGAACGTCCAGCCGCTCCTGGAGCTTCCGCTCGATCTCGAAGCACCGCGGCGCCGAGATGTCCTCCAGGTTGACCCCGCCGAACGACGGCGCGAGCCGCACCACCGTCTCGACGATCTCGTCGACGTCCGTGCAGTTCAGCGCGATCGGAACCGCGTCCACGCCACCGAACTGCTTGAACAGAATCGCCTTGCCCTCCATCACCGGGAGGGAGGCCTCGGGCCCGATGTCACCGAGCCCCAGCACGGCCGTACCGTCCGTCACGACGGCCACGACCGACGACTTCCACGTGTAGTCGTGCACGAGCTCCGGCTGCTCCGCGATCGCGCTGCACACCTTCGCGACGCCGGGCGTGTACGCCAGGGACAGGTCGTCCTTGTCACGGACCGGCACCGTGGCCTGCACGGCCATCTTGCCGCCGCGGTGGAGCGCGAACGCCGGATCGAAGGAGTCGAGGGGCTCCGCACCGCCCTCGTGACCCGTATGGTCCGTCGTGCTCTCGCTGCGAGGATTGACGATCTCCGCTGCCACTTCGTTTTACCCCTTAAATCTTCATTGGTCTGAGGGTGGCCACTCCTGGTGAGGCGTGGGCGGGACCGCGTACGGCCGTGGTCGTGCTGTGTACGTGATACGTACGGGCACATACGCGATGGGCGCGCCGCACACGCGCCCTGAGCCCCGGATGAGGGGTGTAAGGACCCTTCTTACCGGACGGACCGCACCGACGACGAGTCCATAACGCGAAGGTCACACACGGGCGTCCCGACTCTTCGTCCAATATCGGGACAAGGTCTGGACAAATCCTCGACAACCGTTCAAAGGCCGGCGAATCCCTCGGACCCCGTATTGGATTCCCGGGACATACCGAAGATCTTCCGGCTGGAAGGAGTGATTCCCGCAGAAGGTCCGGCCGTGATGTACCGGAGTGATGCGGTTCGGGGGTCGCCCGTTATCCGATTTTGACATGGCTGGCGCCCAGAATGGCGCAGTCCGAATGGCAAGATGCCGTAATCACACGAGGTCGCGACACTCGAAGACGTGTGTTCTCGTCGACCCACGGCACTGTCGGCACCGTCGGCAGTCCACGGCACTGCCGAACGCATCGGCAGCGCCCGCCCCATCGGCAACTCCACCCATCCGCCGGAGGAACCCACCATGACCGCAAGCTCCACCCGTCGTACGACCGCCGCGCACTCCCGGCTAGCAGCGGTCGGTGCGATCGCGGTCGCAGGCGCGCTGATGCTCACCGGATGCGGTGACCAGACCAAGGACACCGGCTCGGACGGCGAGACCGCGACGGCCGCGGCCCCGCTCGCCGACAAGCTGCCGCAGTCGATCCGCGACAAGGGCGTCATCAAGGTCGGTTCCGACATCGCCTACGCCCCGGTCGAGTTCAAGGACAGCTCGGGCAAGACGGTCGGTATCGACCCGGACCTCGCCGCCGCCATGGGCAAGCAGCTCGGGGTCGACTTCCAGTTCGAGAACGGCACCTTCGACACGCTGATCACGGGTCTGCGTTCCAAGCGGTACGACATCGCCATGTCCGCGATGACCGACACCAAGGACCGCCAGGAGGGCATCGACTCCGACACCGGCAAGAAGGTCGGCGAGGGCGTCGACTTCGTCGACTACTTCACCGCCGGTGTCTCGATCTACACCAAGAAGGGCGACGACCAGGGCATCAAGACCTGGTCCGACCTGTGCGGCAAGAAGATCGTGCTGCAGCGCGGCACGGTCTCCGAGGACCTCGCCAAGGCCGAGTCGAAGAAGTGCCCGGCCGGCAAGAAGATCGCCATCGAGCCCTTCGACAACGACCAGCAGGCCCAGACCCGCCTGCGCGCGGGTGGCGCCGACGCCGGCTCGTCCGACTTCCCGGTCGCCGCGTACGCCGTGAAGACCTCCGGCGGCGGCAAGGACTTCCAGCTGGTCGGCGAGCAGGTCGAGGCCGCTCCGTACGGCATCGCGGTCGCCAAGAACCAGACGCAGCTGCGGGACGCCCTCAAGGCCGCGCTGGACGCCGTCATCGCGAACGGCGAGTACGACAAGATCATGAAGAAGTGGGGCGTCACGGACGGCGCCGTCAAGGAAGCCACCATCAACGGCGGCAAGTGACCGCGACACAGCGGCACTGAAAGGCAACACCCGTGACTGTTGACATCGACAAGACGACGGGCGACACGCCCCCGGCCGGGCCGGAGGCCATCAAGGCCATCCCGGTCCGGCACTACGGGCGGTACATCTCCGCCGTCGTCACCATCGCCCTGCTGGTCGGGGTCGTCTACGCGTTCTCCCAGGGCAAGATCAACTGGGGCGCGATCCCGGACTACTTCTTCGACGACCGCATCCTGGACGGCGTGGGCAGGACGCTCCTGCTGACCGTGCTGTCCATGGTGATCGGCATCGTCGGCGGCGTCCTGCTCGCCGTGATGCGCCTGTCGAAGAACCCGGTGACCTCGTCGATCGCGTGGTTCTACATCTGGTTCTTCCGCGGCACCCCGGTCCTGGTGCAGCTGATCGTCTGGTTCAACCTGGGCCTGGTCTTCGAGTACATCAACCTCGGGCCGTTCTACAAGGACGAGTGGTCGGACTTCATGACCCCGTTCCTGACGGCGCTGCTGGGCCTCGGCCTCAACGAGGCCGCCTACATGGCGGAGATCTGCCGGGCCGGTCTGCTCTCCGTCGACGAGGGCCAGACCGAGGCGTCGCACGCGCTGGGCATGAGCCACGCCAAGACGCTGCGCCGGATCGTCATCCCGCAGGCGATGCGCGTGATCGTGCCACCGACGGGCAACGAGGTCATCAACATGCTGAAGACGACCTCGCTGGTCTCGGTCGTCCAGTATCCCGAGTTGCTCCGTGCCGCCCAGGACATCGGCCAGACCTCCGGCGCCCCCGCCGAGATGCTGTTCCTTGCGGCGGCCTGGTACCTGCTGCTGACCTCGGTCTTCAGCATCGGCCAGTACTACCTGGAGCGGTACTACGCGCGTGGTTCGAGCCATTCGCTCCCGGCCACGCCGTTCCAGAAGATCAAGGCGAACGTGCTGTCCCTGTCCAGCCGCTCCAAGCCGACGGGAGGCACCGCATGACCCCCATGGTCAAGGCCGAAGGTGTCCACAAGAGCTTCGGCCCCCTCGAAGTCCTCAAGGGCATCGACCTGGAGGTGAAGTCCGGCGAGGTGTTCTGCCTCATCGGCCCCTCCGGCTCCGGCAAGTCGACCTTCCTGAGGTGCATCAACCACCTGGAGAAGATCAACGCCGGCCGCCTGTACGTGGACGGGGAGCTGGTCGGCTACCGCCAGAAGGGCGACAAGCTCTACGAGCTGAAGGACAGCGAGGTCGCCGTCAAGCGCCGGGACATCGGCATGGTCTTCCAGCGCTTCAACCTGTTCCCGCACATGACGGCCGTTGAGAACATCATGGAGGCGCCGGTCCAGGTCAAGGGCGTGAGCAGGAGCCAGGCCCGGCTGCGTGCCCTGGAGCTCCTGGACCGGGTGGGCCTGGCCGACAAGGCGGGCAGCTACCCCGCGCAGCTCTCCGGCGGCCAGCAGCAGCGCGTCGCCATCGCCCGGGCCCTCGCCATGGACCCGAAGCTGATGCTGTTCGACGAGCCGACGTCGGCGCTCGACCCGGAGCTGGTCGGTGACGTCCTGGACGTCATGCGCGACCTCGCCGAGTCCGGCATGACGATGATCGTCGTCACCCACGAGATGGGCTTCGCCCGCGAGGTGGGCGACAGTCTGGTCTTCATGGACGGCGGTGTGGTGGTCGAATCCGGCCACCCGCGTGAGGTACTGACGAACCCGCAGCACGAGCGGACGAAGTCGTTCCTGTCGAAGGTGCTCTGACTTCACACACGGCGAGGGGGCGGTACGGGAACTCCGTACCGCCCCCTTCGGCTTGCTACTTCAGGGCGAGCAGCAGGGTGTCCGAGGGCGAGCACCACACCGGCCTGGCCTCGCCGAACCCCTTCTCGCGCAGCACGCGCGCGTGCCACGCCGCCGACGGCATGTCGCCGTCCGCGTGGTCGCCGTAGATCTCGTAGCGCCGGGCCGTGGGTTCGGCGAGGACCGGGTCCTTGGCGGCGAGCTGCCACCACTCGGTCCAGCCGAGGACGCCGGATCGCCTGGCCTGTTCCATGCGGGCGTGGCGCTGCGCGCGCTCGGCGGCGTTGATCCCGGGCGTCGTCTCGTCGATCATGTGGTCCGCGTTCATGAAGACACCGCCGTCGCGGACCACTCCCGCGACCTGGCCGTAGAGGTCCGCGAGGGGTTCCCGGTGCAGCCAGTGCAGGGCCGTCGCGGTCAGGACGGCGTCGTACGAGTCGTACGGCAGCTTCGCCGGCCAGTCGGGTTCCTTGAGGTCGGCGGTGACCAGGGTGACCCGGTCGTCGCCCGCGAAGGTGCCCTGGGCGATGGCGAGGAGCGCCGGGTCGAGGTCGACGCCGGTGCTGGTGGCCTCCGGGAACCGGGCGAGCAGCCGGGCGGTGATACTCCCCGTGCCGCAGGCGAGGTCCAGCACGCGCGGGGCGGTGCCCACGAGGGCCTCGACCATGTCGAGCATGATCCGGAATCGTTCCTCGCGGTCGGGCAGATACCACTCCTGCTGCCGGTCCCAGCTCTCCTGCCAGGCCTGCCAGTCGGTGGTGGCCGTGGTGGTGTCCGCGTCCGTCATCGAGCCCCTCCCTCGTAATACCCTGGAAGCACCATCAGCTGTTACAAGTGCGCGCTCACGACCATAAAGCCCCTCCGTAAGGACTACAAGTGGAACTGGCCTATTACTCGGACTATGCGGTGCGCCTCGTCAACACCGAGGAACCGGCCCGGGGCAAGGACACCCTGACGTCGGTCGAGGCGGTCCGTGATCTGTTCGGCGTCAACCAGTCGGCGGCCCGTCGCGCCACCGACGCGGACGTCACACGCTTCCGCTCGGTGCGGGCCCGGCTGCGCGCGGTCTTCGAGGCGGCCGACACCGGCGACGAGACGCTCGCCGTGGACCTGCTGAACTCACTGCTGCTGGAGTTCCCGGTGAGTCCGCAGATCTCCGGGCACGACTTCCGCGACGACGACGGCCGTCCCCTGTGGCACATGCACCTGGCGGACCATCCGTCCAACGCGACCGCGGGCTACGCGGCGATCGCGGCGATGGGCCTGGCGTTCCACCTGACCGAGTACGGCGTGGACCGGCTCGGCCTGTGCGAGGCCGCGCCCTGCCGCAACGCCTACCTGGACACCTCCACCAACCGCTCCCGGCGCTACTGCTCCGACCGCTGCGCGACCCGCGCCAACGTGGCGGCCTACCGCGCCCGCAAGCGCCTGGAGGCGGCCCGGCCCGACCTGCCCGAGAAGACGGGCCTGGCGGCCGACAGCGCCCAGCCGAGCAGCGCCCACGGCGAGCGGCGGCCGGGCCTGAGCGGCCGGTAGCGGAACCGGACCCGGCCGAGCACCAGTTCGTCGGGCACGACGCCGTAGTCGGTGCTGTCGCCGCCGGCGTACGCGTTGTCCGCGAGCACCCACCAGCCGTTCTCGCGCCGCTGGGCGATCCGCTTGACGACGAGCAGGTCCTGCTGGAAGGGGTGCCGCAGCACGACGACGTCACCGGGCTTGATCCGGGCCCCGTAGTGCACCAGGAGCCGGTCCCCGTGGTACAGCGTGGGCACCATGGACGGACCGGTCACCTCGGCCACCCCGAAGGGCGCGGCCGACCTCCCCCGCTCGGACTCCTGCGACAGCTCCGGCATCAGCCGGCACCTCCCCGGTTCTTCGTCCACCAGTCTCAGTCTCACCCCGGACTTTTGTCCTAAGCCCATGGGGGCACTCGCGAAAAGCCGTCCCTCACGGAGTAATGTCCCCTGTGAGAAGACGATCACGAGGAAGGAATGCTCCATGCTTTCCCGCCTGTTTGCCCCCAAGGTCAAGGTCAGCGCACACTGTGACCTTCCCTGCGGTGTGTACGACCCTGCCCAGGCCCGCATCGAGGCGGAGTCGGTGAAGGCCATCCAGGAGAAGATGGCCGGCAACGACGACCCGCACTTCCAGGCGCGTGCCACCACCATCAAGGAGCAGCGCGCGGAGCTCGCGAAGCACCACGTGTCCGTGCTGTGGAGCGACTACTTCAAGCCGCCGCACTTCGAGAAGTACCCCGAGCTGCACCAGCTGGTCAACGACACCCTCAAGGCCCTCTCGGCCGCCAAGGGTTCGACCGACCCGGCGACCGGCCAGAAGGCGCTGGACTACATCGCCCAGGTCGACAAGATCTTCTGGGAGACCAAGAAGGCCTGAAGTCACGGGCAGACGAAGGGGCCCGGCCGGGAGAACCGGCCGGGCCCTTTCGTCGTGAGTGACGGTCGGTGCCGGTCAGTGGAACTGCGGGACGATCAGGAAGATCCCGTACGCCACCACGGCCGCGCAGGCGAGGAAGCACAGCGCCGCCTGGGTGAGGCCGAGGGCAAAGGTGCGGCCCTGCTGTTCGCGGGCGCCCTCCAGTTGGGCGAGGCCGAGGACGCCGAGGGCGAAGACGACGACCACGGCGATGGTGACGCCGATGCTCACCGCGGTGACCTGGCCGAGTGCGGTCCAGTCCAGATGCATGTCGACTCCCCGTGGTTCAGGCGGCCGTGCCGACCTTGGCGGGCGGCTCGCTGCGGATGGTGACTTCCTGCGCGTCGTTGACGTTGTGCGCGTCCACCGGATTGCGGCGCGAGACGACCACGATGCCCGCGGCGAGGGCCGCGCCGACCAGGGCGACAACCGCCGTACCGAGGTCGCCGCCGCTCTGGACCACGCTCGCGGCCAGGCCGCCGACCAGTGCGGCGGCGGGCAGCGTGATCAGCCACGCGAGCGCCATGCGGCCCGCCACGCCCCAGCGGACCTCCGCGAGCCTGCGGCCGAGACCCGCGCCGAGGATGCTGCCCGAGGCGACCTGGGTGGTGGACAGGGCGAAGCCGAGGTGCGCGGAGGTCAGGATGACGGTGGTGGAGGCTGTTTCGGCGGCGAAGCCCTGCGGCGACTGGATCTCGGTGAGGCCCTTGCCCATCGTGCGGATGATGCGCCAGCCGCCGAGGTACGTGCCGAGACCGATGGCGAGGCCCGCGGACGCGATCACCCACAGGGGCGGTCCGGCGTCGTGGCCGAGCGCACCGGCCGAGATCAGGGTGAGGGTGATGACGCCCATGGTCTTCTGCGCGTCGTTCGTGCCGTGGGCGAGGGAGACCAGCGAGGCCGAGGCGATCTGGCCGACCCGGAAGCCCTTGGTCACGGACTCTTTGCGGGCGCGGTCGGTGAGCCGGTAGGCGAGGTAGGTGGCCAGCAGCGCGGCGACACCGGCCACGACCGGCGAGGCCACCGCCGGCACCAGCACCTTCTCGACGACCTTGTCGAAGTTGACGCCGTGACTGCCCGCCCCGACCCACACGGCCCCGATCAGTCCGCCGAACAGGGCGTGCGAGGAACTCGACGGCAGACCGACCAGCCAGGTCAGCAGGTTCCACAGGATCGCCCCGACCAGGCCCGCGAAGATCATCCCCGGGGTGACGAGGGTGTCGTCCACTATGCCGCCCGAGATGGTCTTGGCGACCTCGGTGGACAGAAAGGCACCGACCACGTTGAGGACACCGCTGATCAGGACCGCCGTACGGGGAGCGAGCGCGCCGGTGGCGATGGACGTGGCCATCGCGTTCGCCGTGTCGTGGAATCCGTTGGTGAAGTCGAAGGCGAGCGCCGTCACGATGACGACCGCCACGAGGAACGTGATGTGGTCCATTCCTGAATGCAAACAAGTGCAGGCCAATAGGCGGGGAACGGCAAGGCAAAGGCTGGTCAAGGTTCACGCAGGTGGCGATGACGTCGCCCCTCTACGATCTGGACCATGAGAATCCGCTGGACCTACGCCTTCATCGACCGCCCGCGCGAGGCCTTCGACACCGCATGCGACTTCTGGACGGCGGTCACGGACACCCGGCTCTCCGAACTGCGCGGAGAACACTCCGAGTTCGGCACGCTGCTCCCGGACGACGCCGACGCCTGTCTGAAGGTCCAGGCGGTGCGATCGGACAACGGCGGTGCGCATCTCGACTTCTGTGTGGACGACGTGAGGGAGTTCGCCGACTCGGCGACGCGGCTCGGCGCGAGCGTGGTGGCCGACCTCGGGTCGCTCGTCGTGCTGCGGTCGCCCGGCGGGCAGTTGTTCTGCGCGGACCCTTGGCGCGGGCAATCGTCGCGGCCGGGGGTGGTGCGGGGCAGCCGCCTCGACCAGGTGTGCGTGGACGTGCCGCCGTCTGCCTACGACGCCGAAGTCGCCTTCTGGAGCGGGCTGCTGGACGGCTGGACGTCGCGGCCCGGTTCACTCCCTGAGTTCCACGTGGTCGAGCCGCCGCCCGGCCTGCCGGTACGCCTGCTCCTGCAACGCCTCGACGAGGAACGCCCGGCCTCCGCCCACCTCGACCTCGCCTGCGCGGACGTCGCGGCGGCCCGGGCGTGGCACGAGGAGCTGGGGGCTGTGTTCGTGGCCGACTTCTCGGGCTGGACACTGATGCGCGACCCGGCGGGCGGCACGTACTGCCTGACGACCCGGAATCCGGAGACGGGCAGACTGCGCGCCTAATCCACTTCGGCGTACGCACACAGGACCGCCCCGCCCTCCTCGGGCGTCGGGCAGGGCGGCAGGTCCGGTGTCTCCTCGGGATCGTTCTCTTCCCAGACGTACGGCCCCTGCGGCTCCGTCGAGTCCTGCATCCACAGCGTCAGCCCGCCCGCGACGACCACGGCCAGCGCCCACACGATCACCACCCGGCGCCACACCCGGCGCCGCCGCTTCCCCGCCATGTCCATGCCTCACACGCTAGTCCTTCAACCGCGCCGCCCGCGCCTGGAGATAGCGCTGCTCGGGCAGGCTGAGGGTCTGGGCGGCCGCCGACTCGTAGGCGGCACGGGCGGCTTGGGGATCGCCGACGCGTTCCAGGAGGTGTCCTCGTACGGCGTCCAGGCGGTGGCCCTTCAACACGGCTGCCAGGGCGTCCAGTTCGGACAGGCCGGCGTGCGGACCGTGGACCATGGCGACGGCGACCGCGCGGTTGAGGCGTTCGACCGGGCCGGGGACCAGGCGGACGAGGACGTCGTACAGACCGAGGATCTCGGCCCAGTCCGTCACCTCGGGCAAGGGTGCCTCGTCGTGGACTGCGGCGATCGCGGCACGCAGTTGGTACGGCCCGTGCCGGCCCCGGGACAGCGCCCCGGTGACCAGCGCGACGCCCTCCTCGATCGCGGCCTTGTCCCAGCGGTCGCGGTCCTGCTCGTCGAGGGGGATCAGATCGCCGTGCGGTCCGCTGCGCGCGTCGCGGCGGGCGTCGGTGAGCAGCATCAGCGCGAGCAGGCCGGCCACCTCGCAGTCGTCGGGGAGCAGCCGGTGGACCGTGCGGGTCAGGCGTACGGCCTCGCCCGCGAGGTCCCGCCGCTGGAGGGCGGTGCCGGAGGTGGCCGTATAGCCCTCGTTGAAGATCAGGTAGAGGGTCTGGAGGACGGACGGCAGCCGCTGCTCCCAGCGCTCGGGGCGGCCGAAGCGCACGCCCCGCACTTTCTGCTTGGCCCGGCTGATTCTCTGCGCCATCGTCGCCTCCGGCACCAGATACGCGCGGGCGATCTCCGCCGTGGTCAGACCGCCGACGGCGCGCAGCGTGAGCGCGATCTGCGCGGGCGGCGTCAGGTCCGGATGGCAGCACAGGAAGAGCAGCGAGAGGGTGTCGTCCTCGCGGGGAGCGCGCTCCCCGGGTGGCGGGGCGGTGAAGGCGTCGCGAGGCGTGAGCGCCGCCGCCCGCTCCTCGCGCTGCCGCCGCGCCTCCTCGCTGCGCAGGGCGTCGGTCAGCCGCCGCGAGGCGACCTTGATCAGCCAGCCGCGCGGATTGCCGGGCACACCCTCCCCGGGCCACTGCCCGGCCGCCGCGAGCAGCGCCTCCTGTACGGCGTCCTCGGCGGCGTCGAAGTGTCCGTACCGCCTGACCAGCGCGCCGAGGACCTGCGGCGCGTTCCGGCGCAGCAGGTCCTCGATCTCGGGTGTGCTCTTCACCGGCGCGTCCGTCGGTGTCGCCCGGCCCTCAGATGTCCCCGGAGCCGTCCATGACCGGACGGATCACGACCGGTGAGTCGGGGGCGCCGGCCGGTTGGGGGCACCGGGCGACGCGCTCGGCGATCTCCGTAACCCGTTCCAGGCTCTCGCACTCCAGGACCCAGTAGCCGGCCAGCAGCTCCTTGGTCTCGCTGTACGGGCCGTCGGTGATCACCGCCTTGCCGTCGTCACCGAGGGTGACGTGCCGGGTCTGCGCCGGCTCGGCCAGGCCCTGCGCGTCGACGAGTTCGCCCGTCTCGGAGAGGTCGTCGTTGATGGCGCCCATGTAGGCGAACATGGCCTGCAGCTCCTCCTCGCCCCAGGCGGGGGAGTTCGCCGACGCCTTGCCGCGCATGGCTTCGTAGTCCGCCTGCGTGCCCTGCACCATGACCAGGTACTTCATCAGTCCGCTCCTTCGGCTCTCACCGCCCTGGCGGGCGGCTCTCACACGGGACGTCGGAGCCGGGCCGGGATTCTCGACACGAGCTCAGGGATTTTCCACGACGGTTTCTCCGGGGGCGTCTTCGGGTGGGGTCGTCGCAGGTGGGGCGGTGCCCTCGGCGGACCGGGGCTGGTCGGCGGTCCGGGTGCCCTCGCCGGCGTGACCGCCCTCGGCCACCCCCGCGTCAAAGGCCGGGCACTCGGGGTTGCGGCAGGGACCCCGCACCCAGAGCGGGACCCACGCGCCCAGCGTCTTGTGACGCCGGACGACTGTTTCCACTGGCTGTCCGCAGGTCGGACAGACGTGTTCTTCGCTGCCCATGTCCTCAGGGTAGGCCGGTCGGGGCGTCAGCGCTTCCTGCTGTACGTGCGCACCAGCGCGCCGTTGCCGAACGTGCGCACCGACTCCAGGGTGAACTCCGAGATCGCGAACCCGGAGCCGAACATGGGCATGCCCGCGCCGTACACCAGCGGGTAGGTCTTGACCACGAGCTCGTCGATCTCGTCGAGCAGTTCGCCCGCGATCTTGGAGCCGCCGCACAGGTAGATGCCGAACTCGCCGTCCTCGGCCTTCAGTTCGCGGACCTTTCCGACCAGATCGTCCGCGATGATCTCGACGTTCGGGTCGGGCGACTCCTTCAGGGTGCTGGAGGCGACGTATTCGCGCAGATGGGCATACGGGCTGGTGATGTCTTCCTCCAGGGCGACGTCATAACTGCCCCGGCCCTGGATGATGGTGTCGAACCGCTTGTTCGGCAGGTCGTCGATGCCGAGGGCCCGGCGGACGTGGGTGGGCAGGGTCTCCGGGTATTCCGCCTTCACGAAGGCGGCGAGGTCCTCGTCGGCGAAACGGACCATCTCAGATCCGTCGCCACCCGGGTCGCCGATGAAGCCGTCGAGGGAACAGGCGATGTAGTACGTGAGCTTTCGCAAGCCGGTCTCTTTTCGTAGGCTGCCGCTGCAACGACTTCAGTTGTAGTACTCCTTCTGTAGTGGTTGCAAGAGAATAACCGCGAGCCGTCGAAAGTGGGAGAAGGGACTCCGCATGGCCAGCAACCCCGAGCGCCGGGCCGCGCTCGTCGACGCCGGCGTCGAGGTGCTCGCGCGCGAGGGAGCGCGCGGGCTGACGTTCCGCGCAGTGGACGCGGAGGCCGGCGTGCCCGTGGGCACGGCCTCCAACTACTTCACCGGCCGTGCCGACCTGCTGCGCCAGATCGACACCCGGCTGCACGCACGGCTCGCGCCCGACCCCGACGTGGTCGCCGAGCTGATGACCCGCCCCAAGGACCGCTCACTGGTCACGGCCTTCATGTACGACCTGATGGCCCGCGCGACCCGCGACCGCACGGGCTACCTGGCCCTCATGGAGCTGCGCCTGGAGGCCACCCGGCGTCCCGAACTGCTCGCCTCCTACACCAAGTCGGTGCGCGGCGACCTGGAGGAGGCCATGGAGTTCCACCGGACAGCCGGCCTCCCCGGCGGCGACGAGTCCGTCGCCGTGCTGTACCTGGCCATGCTCGGCCTGCTCCTGGAGCACCTGACCCTGCCGGGTGTCCTGGAGGGCGTACTGCCCGGGGTGAGCGTGCCGGACGGCCTGGTGGAGCGGATCGTGGCGGCGGTGCTGCCGGAGGGGTAGGAGGGGCAGGGCTGGGCGGAGGGGCGGGGGCTGGCCGCAAGCAGCTCGTGGAGCGGCCCGGGGCGGGCTGACCGGAGGGGCTTGAGCCGGGCCGACCGGAGGGGCAGGGGCCGAGGTCGGCCGGAGAGGCTGGAGCCGGGCCGACGGGAGGGGCAGGGGCCGAGGTCGGCCGGAGGGCCGGACAGAGCCAGGGGCCCGTCGAGCCGGGCACGGGCGGAGAGGTCAAGACGCGGCCTTGCCGATACGACGCCCCCCGAGGCCAGCCGGACGGCCAGACCAGCCAAGGGCCCGGTCGAACCGGGCATGGGCGAAGAGGATCAGGACGCGGCCTTGCCGATACGACGCTCCCCCGAGGCCGAGGCAGGGCTGGACAGAGCCGGCGCGCCCGGTCGAGCCAGGCGCGGGCGGGGAGAACCAGGACGCGGCATTGCCGATGCGGGAATCCGCCGAGGCCAACCGGACGGCCAGACAGAGTCAGGCGCCCGGGCAGGGCAAGGCCTGGGCCGAGAAGGTCAGGACGCGACCTCGGCGGTGCGGGGCTCGCGCCACATCGGCCACATGGTCGGGCCGTCCTCCGGGAGGTCGAGCACCGGGCCGGTGAGCTCGAAGCCGAGGCGCTCGTACAGCTTGCGACTGCGGGCGCTGCTCGCCTCCAGGTACGCGGGCAGCCCCTCGCGGTCGCAGCGGTCGAGGACCGACTCGATGAGCGCCGTGCCGAGGCCCTCGCCCTGGCGGCGGGGGGCCACGGCGATCATCCACAGGTACTCGTGGGCCCGCCCGGAGGGATGGATGTCGGCGGTCAGCCGGCCGATCGCCTCGATGCGTTCGTTGTCCGGGTCGACGGCCTGACGCACCTGGGCCGGGCCGTCGTCCTCGGCGTCGCCGTCATGGTCGTCGGCCGGCATGGACAGCCACAGCGCACAGGCCGAACCGTCCTCGGTGAGGTCGATGCGTCCGGCCTCGAGCACGATGCCGGTGAAGGCGGCCATGAGCCCGGGGTGATTGGCTCGACGGTCCTCCGCCCCGGGGAAGACCCAGCCGCTCACGGGGTCGTCCTGGAACGCCTCGTCCAGCAGCCGGACGACCAGCTCCTGGTCCTCCTCGCCAGCCGTCCGGATCGCCACACCCATGTCCCGCCCCTTCACTCGTCCCGACGGGCGTTGATCGTAGGGCGGTTGGGAGCCGTCCCCGTAAGTGGGGCAGGAGCTTGGCGGGATTTCATCGAACAGTTGCCCAAAGCGCCTGTCATGACCGGCAGTAGGCAGTAGGAGGCGGGCCCCGCACACCGTGGGGCAGTGCGGGACCCGCCTGGCCGGAGGCCCGGGGCCGTGCGGAGTCAGGAGCCGCACGGCCCCGGCACTCCGGGGTCCTGCCCTTCGGTCACCCGAAGGTCCGTCAAGTGCTGCCGACGGCCGGTTGCCGCTCCGGCGGCCGTCAACTGCTGCGCCGTGTCACGAACTCGGCGAGGGCCAGCAGCCCGCCCGCCGCCTCCGGGTCCGGCACCGCGCGTGCCAGTTGCTGCATCGCCACTGCCATCCGGTCGGCCGCCTGGTTCTGCGCCCAGTCACGGCCGCCCGCCCGCTCCACGGTCAGGGCGATGTGGTCGAGGTCCTCCTTCTCGCTGGGTCGTGCGTACAGTTCGGCGAGTTCCGCGGCCGCCGGTGTGCCGGAGGTGAAGGCCGCCACGACCGGCAGGGACTTTTTGCGGGCGGCCAGATCCGCGCCGACGGGCTTGCCGGTGCGGCACGGGTCGCCCCATATGCCGATGACGTCGTCGATGAGCTGGAAAGCGAGCCCGGCCTCCCGGCCGAACGCGTCCAGCGCCGCCACGTCCGCGGCCCCGGCACCCGCGTACAGCCCGCCGATCGCACAGGCGCTCCCCAGCAGTGCGCCCGTCTTGGCCTCCGCCATGGCGAGCACCTCGTCGAGCGTGACCTCGCCGGGGGCGCGCCGCTCCATGGCCGTGTCCGCGTGCTGTCCCGCGCACAGTTCGACCACGCAGTCCGCCAGCCGGGCGGTGGCGGCCGGAGCCGCCGGATGCGGGTCCTCGGCGAGCAGCCGCATGGCCAGCGCCTGGAGGGCGTCCCCGGCGAGGATCGCGTCGTGGTCGCCGAACACGGTCCACGCGGTGGGCCGGTGCCGGCGGGTGGTGTCCCGGTCCATCACGTCGTCGTGCAGCAACGTGAAGTTGTGGACCAGCTCCACCGCCGCGGCCGCCCGGAGCGCCGCCGCCCGCGCCTCGGGTCCGCCGAGGGCGGCCGCCGCGGCTAGGACGAGCGCGGGCCGGATCGCCTTGCCGGAGCCGCCCTCGGCGGGTGTGCCGTCCGGCTGCTCCCAGCCGAAGTGGTAGAGCGTGATCCGGCGCATCGGCCCGGGCAGCGAGCCCAGCGCGTCCCGCAGTACCGGGTCGACCTCCGCACGGGCCCGCTCCAGGAGCATGACCGCCTCGTGCCCCTCGGCCTGTCCCGGCCGGCCGTCCCGCTGTGTCCCGATGGGCCCCCGCCTTTCCGGTGCCCCGGCCGCACGCCCGGGCTCGGTACCGCGCTGCCCACCGGGGGCGGGCAGCGTCGTCTGCGTCCTGGACTCCGTGAGGGACTCACCCATGGGACCGCCTCGGAGACTGAGCGGACGGTGGCGCTTCCGCTGCCGTTGGGCGCGTACCCCGAGGGTGTACCCGCGCTGCCGGGCGCGGACACGGCCGGCGTACGGCAAGCGTCACTGCCAGCGGCCGATCTCGACGTTCTCCAGGACGCCGAGCGCGTCCGGTACCAGCACCGCGGCCGAGTGGTAGGCCGTGACCAGGTACTTGATGATGGCCTGTTCGTTGATGCCCATGAAGCGCACCGACAGGCTCGGCTCGATCTCGTCCGGAATGCCGGAGGCCCGCAGGCCGATGACGCCCTGGTCGCTCTCGCCGGTACGCATGGCGATGATCGACGTCGTCCGCTCCGGGGTCACCGGGATCTTGTTGCACGGGAAGATCGGCACCCCCCGCCAGGTGGGGATGCGGTTGCCGCCCATGTCGATGGTCTCGGGGACGAGCCCTCGCTTGTTGAGCTCACGGCCGATCGCGGCGATCGCGCGCGGGTGGGCGAGGAGCAGTTTGGTGCCGCGGCGCCTGCTGAGCAGTTCGTCCAGATCGTCCGGGCTGGGCACGCCGTCGTGCGGCTGGATCCGCTGGTCGTATTCGCAGTTGTGCAAAAGGCCGAAGTCGCGGTTGTTGACGAGCTCGTGCTCCTGGCGCTCCTTCAGCGCCTCGACCGTCAGCCGGATCTGCTGCTCGGTCTGGTTCATGGGCTGGTTGTAGAGGTCGGCCACGCGCGTGTGGATGCGCAGGACGGTCTGGGCGACGCTCAGTTCGTACTCACGGGGCCTGGCCTCGTAGTCGACGAAGGTGTGCGGGATGTCCGGCTCGCCGGAGTGGCCGGAGGCGAGGTCGATCTCCTTCTCGCCGTACTTGTTGGAGCGCTGCTCGGGGATCGAGCGGCGCTGCTGGAGGTGCTCGTGCAGCGAGTCCGAGCGCTCCGCGATCTGCTCGACGTCCTGGCGGGACAGGACGAGCACGGTGCACGCGGTGAGCGCGCGGGCCGTGTACTCCCAGATGGCGTCGTCGTTCAGCAGCGCCTCGTCGCCGAGGTAGGCACCGTCGGCGAGGACCCCGAGGGACTCGTCGTCGCCGTACGGGCCCGTGCCGATCTTCTCCACCCTGCCGTGCGCCAGCAGGTACACCTCGTCGCACTGGCTGCCGAACGATGCGATCACCCCGCCCGCCGCGATCTCCCGCTGCTCGCAGCGCCGGGCGATCTCGGAGAGCACCTCCTGGTCCTCGTACGACCGCAGCGCCGGCAGTTCGCCCAGCTCCGCGGGGATGATCTCGACGCGGTCGCCGGTCTTCACGAACGTGATCCGGCCGTCGCCGACGGCGAACGTCAGCCGCCGGTTCACCCGATACGTACCCCCTTGGATGTCGACCCAGGGCAGCATGCGCAGCAGCCAGCGGGAGCTGATCTCCTGCATCTGTGGCACGGACTTGGTCGTGGTGGCCAGGTTCCGCGCGGCCGCCGTGCCGAGACTCTGCTGCGGCCTGGTCTCCTCCGTGCGGACCTCTTCGCCTACCGACATAGAGAACTGCCCTCCCGGTTGTTACCGACGCCCATACGTCTCGGGCATCGGTGTGCACGCTCAAGCCTTCCTCAGACAGCGTCGCGGTGCTATTACACGAAAGAGCGGGAATGGATCTTCGTACGACTGGGCAGAAGGGGCCCCTTTTCCGGCGTTCGCGGGCTGCGCGGCCGGGCCCCGGGCGGCTGGCGACAACCCGTTGGAACCTGTCGGTAATGCCGCTGGGGAGCGCGCGGGACCGGATCCGGCCTGGCGTCCGTTCCTTCCACCGACTCCGGAGACGGCCCAACCATGCAGTACGTCGCACCGATCGGCATCGGCATCCTCTATGCCCCGTTGATGTCCCTCGTCCGCGAACCGCACCGGCGGCGCCTGAACGCGGTCATGGTCGCCGGTGCCTGCACACGGCGTGGGACACGTCCACCACATCAAGGGCGACCCGATCATCCCCTTCCGCCCACACCCCTTCCCTGGGCTGCGCGATCTGCGACCCGGTGATCGCACTCTGGTGCGTGCGGGGCGGCCCGTCCCTCATCGCCCTCGTACGCGACCACCGCCGGACCAAGCACGCCGAGCCGGCACCGACCACAGGCTGACAGCGTTGGGGAACGGCGGCTGGTGCGGCGCCCCATGAAGGGCGCGGGGAACTGCGCGACCGGCCACCGGCGACCCGCGGGCCCCAACGCGCAGCTGGAGGCAATCACCGTCGGCCCTGGGGCGACGGCAGGCTGACGCGGTGCAGGCTCGGCCGGGCGACCCGGCGCTGGCGCCCGGCCGGCGCGGGTTAGGGCCGCACGTCAGACCGCCCCACCCCGAGCGACAATGGCCTGGTGACCAGCCCCGACACCCCCGACGCACCCCGTCTCGCGGCTCTGCGTCCCCGGCTGCCCTCGCCGGTGCAGGAAGTCGTGGACGACCGGTTCGAGCACCACGGCGTCCGGCTGGTGCTGAAGCGGGACGACCTGATCCACCCGGAGCTGATCGGCAACAAGTGGCGCAAGCTGGCGCCGAACCTCGCGGCGGCGGCCGGCCGTACCGTCGTCACGTTCGGCGGCGCCTACTCCAACCACCTGCGCGCCACGGCCGCGGCCGGCCGGCTGCTCGGCATCCCCACGGTCGGCGTCGTACGCGGCGAGGAGCTGGCCGACCGGCCCCTCAACCCCTCGCTGACCCGCTGCACGGCCGACGGCATGCGGCTGCACTTCGTCGACAGGGCGACGTACCGCCGCAAGTCCGAGCCACGGGCCCTGGCCGCGATCCTGCGCGCGGCGGACGCCGAGGAGGCGTACGTCGTCCCCGAGGGCGGCAGCAACGCGGAGGCCGTACGCGCCTGCCGGGCGCTCGGCGCCGAACTGCACGGCCGGGCCGATGTCGTCGCCGTGGCCTGCGGCACCGGCGGCACGCTGGCGGGACTGGCCGCCGGACTCGCCCCTGGGCAACGTGCCCTGGGGGTCCCGGTCCTCAAGGGCGGCTTCCTGGCCGCCGACGTCAGGGCCTTGCAGCACCAGGCCTTCGGCGGCCCGCGCGGCACCTGGAACCTCGACGACCGCTTCCACTTCGGCGGCTACGCGCGCGTGCCCGACGAGCTCGGCTCCTTCGCCGCGGACTTCGAGCACCGTCACGGACTGCCCGTGGAACGCCTGTATGTCGCCAAGCTGCTGTACGGGCTCGTCACCCTGGCCGACGATGGCGCCTTCCCGCGCGGGACGACCGTGGCGGCCGTGGTCACCGGCCGCCCCTTCCCGTGACGTCTGCGCCCCTTCCCCTGACGCCCGCCGCCCCCCGACGCCCGGCAGCGCGCGTCCGTATCGTCCGCCCCTCCCACCTCTACGCCGTTTCCCGGAACGCCGCCGCCTCCTCCAGGTCCAGCCTGCGCAGCAGCGTCCGCAGCATCTCGTCGTCGATGTACCGGGCGTCCCGGAGTTTGACGAACACCTCGCGCTCGGCGCTGATCATCTCCCGCGACAGCCGCCGGTAGGTGTCGTCGACGGACTCCCCGGTGACCGGGTTGGCCTGCCCGAGCCGTTCCCAGACGGCGTTGCGGCGGCGCTCCAGGACGGTGCGGAGCCGGTCGGCGAGCGGCGCGGGCAGTGCGTTGCGCTCGTCGGCGAGGAGTTCGTCCAGGCGCCGCTCGGCGGCCCGGGAGGCCTGCGCCTGGGCGTTGGCCTCGGCCAGTGTCTCGGCCTGTGTGTCCCGCCCGGGGAACTTCAGCAGACGGATCAGCGGGGGCAGGGTCAGACCCTGCACGACCAGCGTCCCGATGACCGTCGTGAAGGTCAGGAAGAGGATGAGGTTGCGATGCGGGAAGGGCCCCTCGCCATCGTGCAGGGTGAGCGGGATCGAGAAGGCGATGGCGAGCGAGACCACGCCCCGCATGCCGGCCCACGCGACGATGAACGGCCCCCTCCAGGTCGGACTCGCCTCCCGCTCCCGGATCCGGGCCGACAGCAGCCGTGGCAGGAAGGTCGCCGGGTACACCCACAAGAACCGGGCCGCGACGACCACCAGGAAGACGACGACCGCGTACCAGGCGGCCAGGACCCCCTCGTACTCCCCGAGGCCCCTCAGCACCACCGGCAACTGGAGTCCGATCAGCGCGAACACCGCCGACTCCAGGACGAAGGCGACCATCTTCCACACCGCCTCCTCCTGCAGACGCGTGGCGAAGTCGACCTGCCACGCGCGGTGTCCCAGGTAGAGCGCGACGACCACGACCGCGATGACACCGGAGGCGTGCACCTGCTCGGCGACGGCGTACGCGACGAACGGGGTCAGCAGGGAGAGCGTGTTCTGGAACAGCGCCTCCTTCACGTGCGTGCGCAGCCAGTGGATCGGCGCCATCAGCACGAGCCCGACCACGACGCCGCCGACCGCCGCGAGCAGGAACTCGCCGATGCCCCCGGCCCAGGTCGCGCCCTCGCCGACGGCGGCGGCCAGGGCCACCCGGTAGGCGGTGATCGCGGTGGCGTCGTTCAGCAGGGACTCGCCCTGGAGGATCGTGGTGATCCGCGACGGCAGCCCCACCCGGCGGGCCACGGCCGTCGCCGCGACCGCGTCCGGCGGCGCCACCACCGCGCCGAAGACCAGGGCCGCGGTCAGCGGCAGGTCCGGCACGATCACGTACAGGGCCCAGCCGACGACGAAGGTCGCGAACAGCACGTACCCGACGGACAGCAGCGCGACCGGCCGCAGCTGCGCCCGCAGGTCGAGGTAGGAGCTGTCGGTGGCGGCCGTGTGCAGCAGCGGGGGCAGGATGAGCGGCAGCACGATGTGCGGGTCGAGGGTGTAGTCCGGCACCCCGGGGACTGAACTGACCGCCAGCCCGACCGCAACCAGCAGCAGCGGCGCCGGCACGGGTGTGCGCCTGGCCACCGCGGCGATCGCGGCGCTGCCCGCCACCAGCAACAGCAGTGGCATCACGTCCATCGTTCCCGCCCCGCCCTCTTTTTTCGACACGGTCTTCCGCGCGACCGTCGTAACCTGGCAATCATGAAACAGTGCACGCACGCCGAGGCGCTGCCGCACCCCGAACCCGTTCCGCTCGGCGAGACGTGTCCGGAGTGTCTGGCGGAGGGCATGGATCCGGTGCAACTGCGGCTGTGCCTGAGCTGCGGTCACGTCGGCTGCTGTGACCTCCTCGCCGGGGCGGCACGCGGCGGAGCACCACAAGGAGTCCGGGCATCCCGTGATGCGGACCCATGAGCCCGGGGAGACTTGGCGCTGGTGCTTCGTCGATCATGTCCTGGTGTGACTCGACAGGACCCCGGCGCGGGACGGTTCGACCGTCTGACGTCTGGGTACGTCAACCCGGCGCACGGTCTTCCCATTTGGGTCCGCAGAACCTCTAGACACGGAGCGTATCCAGAGGTTTACTGTGAGTGACTGCAAGGGGATGGGGTCCCGGGGACAGGACCGTCGAGAGCGCGGTAGCGTCACCGCTGAACCATGTATCGCGTTACCCCGGGGGGCGACCCTCGGCCCTGAAACACTTGTACCACCATGGAGGTGAGGGTGTCCCAGATCGCAGGCGAGCCCGCGACGCAGGACTTCGTGGAAGTCCGGCTGCCGGCCGCGGGTGCCTACCTGTCGGTGCTGCGTACGGCCACGGCCGGTCTCGCGGCCCGTTTGGACTTCACCCTCGACGAGATCGAGGACCTGCGCATCGCGGTGGACGAGGCCTGCGCGATCCTGCTTCAGCAGGCCGTGCCCGGCTCCGTCCTCAGCTGCGTCTTCCGCCTCGTCGACGACTCACTCGAGGTCACCGTCTCGGCGCCGACCACGGATGGCCATGCCCCCTCGCGGGACACCTTCGCCTGGACCGTCCTGTCCGCTCTGGCGGGCAAGGTCTCCTCCGCCGTGGACAAGGACAAAACCGTTTCGATCAGCCTCTACAAACAGCGCGGCGCGGGACCCGGGCCGGCGTGAGGAACGAGGACGGGCCGGTGCGGGACGAAGAGCGCGGCACACGAGAGCTGCCGGCCGAGGGCACGGGCACAGACGCGGGCACGGCGCCCGACGACACCCGGCGCATGGCGGACGGCATCGACGGCATCCCCGAGCAGGCCCGCCCGCATCCCGAGGACGACTCCGCGGGGGCCGTCCTTCCGGGCGGCGGGCGGCCGGACCGGGACGGTGGCGTGCGGAGCGCGCCTCCCGGCGGAGGGATCGCAGCATCTCCTGCCCAGGGGGGTCCCCCCACTCGCGCGCAGTCGGGAGTGGCGGAGGAGGCGAGGGCTCGGGGAAGGGCGACGGGCGGGACGATGAGCGAGCACGAGCGACAGCCCGAGGACGAAGCGCCGCGCGCACACCACGCACAGGGCGCGCAGCACGGCTCCCCGGACCGCAGCGGGGCGCGCGAGATGTTCCTCAAACTGCGCACCCTGAACAGCGGCAGCCCCGAGTACGCGGAGCTGCGCAACCAGCTGGTCCGCATGCACCTGCCGCTCGTGGAGCATCTCGCGCGGCGCTTCCGCAACCGCGGCGAGCCGCTCGACGACCTCACCCAGGTCGCCACGATCGGGCTGATCAAGTCGGTCGACCGCTTCGACCCGGACCGCGGCGTGGAGTTCTCCACATACGCGACCCCGACGGTCGTCGGCGAGATCAAGCGGCACTTCCGCGACAAGGGCTGGGCGGTGCGCGTCCCGCGCCGGCTCCAGGAGCTGCGCCTCTCGCTGACCACGGCCACGGCCGAGCTCTCGCAGCTGCACGGCCGCTCCCCCACGGTCCACGAGCTCGCCGAGAAGCTGGCGATCTCGGAGGAGGAGGTCCTGGAGGGCCTGGAGTCCGCCAACGCGTACTCCACGCTGTCCTTGGACGTCCCCGACACCGACGACGAGTCCCCGGCGGTCGCGGACACCCTCGGCGCGGAGGACGAGGCGCTGGAGGGCGTGGAGTACCGGGAGTCCCTCAAGCCGCTTCTGGAGGACCTCCCGCCGCGCGAGAAGCGGATCCTGCTGCTGCGCTTCTTCGGCAACATGACCCAGTCGCAGATCGCGCAGGAGGTCGGCATCTCGCAGATGCACGTCTCGCGGCTGCTCGCGCGCACACTGGCGCAGCTCCGGGAGAAGCTCCTCGTCGAGGAGTGACGGCTACTTCTGTACGTTGCCGGGCCCGCGGATCCCGAGGGCCCGGGTCGTCTCGGGGTTCACGAGCAGCACGAGCGCCGCGACGGCCACGACCGCGAGGGCGATCCCGGCCGGAATGGCCATGCTGTCGGCCTGGAGCAGGTTGTAGGCCACCGGCAGCGCCATGAGCTGGGTGATGACGGCCGGGCCGCGGCTCCAGCTGCGGCGGGCCAGCAGCCCGCGCGCGGCGAGCAGCGGCAGCAGCGCGAGCACGACGAGCGTGATGCCCCCGGTCACGGCCTGCTGCCGGTCGTCCGGCTCACCCGTGAGACCGAGGACGAGAATCCAGACGCCGCCGACGACCAGCGCGAGCCCTTCCAGTGCGGCCAGCAGCGCGGCGTACGTCAGCCGCCGCGGGCGGGGGCCGGTGTTGTCCGGGGTGGTGGGGGTCTGCTCACTGCTCACCCCTGAAGAGTAGCCCTCGTCATACGCCCCCTCGTGGCGAGGTTCACCCCCGCTCTCTTACCTGATCCCTACCTCGGCCTGGGCCCGGTACCACCCAGTAGGTACGCTGCCAGTCATGCGTGCACTTCTCGTGGTCAATCCGGCGGCAACCACCACAAGTGCGCGCACGCGCGACGTACTGATCCACGCGCTCGCCAGCGAGATGAAGCTGGAGGCGGTCACCACCGAGTACCGCGGCCACGCGCGCGACCTGGGCCGGCACGCGGCGGAGAGCGACGACATCGACCTGGTGGTGGCCCTCGGCGGCGACGGCACGGTCAACGAGGTGGTCAACGGCCTCCTGCACGCCGGCCCCGATCCGGGACACCTCCCCGGCCTCGCCGTGGTCCCGGGCGGCTCCACCAACGTCTTCGCCCGCGCTTTGGGCCTGCCCAACGACGCGGTGGAAGCCACCGGCGCCCTGCTGGACGCCCTGCGCGACGGCAGCGAACGCACCGTCGGCCTGGGCCTGACCGCCGGCACGCCGGGCACGGAGGACGAGGCGGTGCCCTCGCGCTGGTTCACCTTCAACGCGGGGCTCGGCTTCGACGCCGGTGTGGTCGGCCGGGTGGAACAGCACCGCGAGCGCGGCCGGAAATCCACACACGCTCTTTACGTACGCCAGGTCGTGCGCCAGCTCCTCGGCGAGTCGAACCGCCGGCACGGGACGATCACGCTGGAGCGGGCCGGCGAGGATCCGGTCACCGATCTGGTGCTGTCCATAGTCTCGAACACCTCTCCGTGGACGTTTCTGGGGAATCGCCCGATCTACGCGGCGCCTAAGGCCTCGTTCGATACCGGCCTCGATCTCTTCGGTCTCAGCCGCCTGTCCACCGCAGCGGTTGCCCGGTATGGCACCCAGTTGCTCACTTCGTCCCCCGAGCGCGGACCCCATGGCAAGCACGCCACCTCCCTGCACGATTTGACGGAGTTCACCTTGCATTCGAAGGTGCCGCTCCCCCTCCAGATGGACGGTGACCACCTGGGGCTGCGGACAAGCGTGACGTTCACAGGCGTACGCCGTGCACTGCGTGTGATTGTGTGAGCAGAACTGGCTAAAGTCCTTTCACTCGAACGTTTAGGCCAGGGTCCACCCCATGGAAGTACGGCTGTGACCTAGTCGACACCGAAGAATCAAAAAAAACTTTCCAGAAGGGGTTGTATCCGCCGCTGAGGTTTGCGAGTCTCTACGTGGCGATCGGGACGGCCCGCAACATCGGCCTCCACTGATCACCAGAACCCCTCTTCAACTCACAGGACCCACGCCAGGGAACCTGGCGGTCGGCCCTTCACTTGTTGAGGGATTCGTGAAAGCGTTCACATTCACAAGCACCTGCACGTAATACCAAGGAGAGGTAGCAGCCATGGACTGGCGTCACAACGCCGTTTGCCGCGAGGAAGACCCCGAGCTCTTCTTCCCCATCGGCAACACCGGTCCTGCGCTGCTGCAGATCGAGGAAGCCAAGGCCGTCTGCCGTCGCTGCCCGGTGATCGAGCAGTGTCTGCAGTGGGCGCTCGAGTCCGGCCAGGACTCCGGCGTCTGGGGTGGTCTCAGCGAGGACGAGCGCCGCGCCATGAAGCGCCGTGCCGCCCGCAACCGGGCCCGTCAGGCCTCCGCCTGACAACCCCACCCCTGCTGACAGCCTGAGCTTGGCGGCGCGTACAGCGAGTACGCATCTCCCGCCCCCGAGCCGCAGCGCGCAGTTCCCCCGATGCGCTTGAGTTAAGCAGCAACGAGCTTTAGCCCCGGGCCACTTGGTGGCCCGGGGCTCATTGCTTTTGCGGCGCCCCTTCTCCAGAGCTCCCGATTCCGCTACTTCTGGGCCCGCACCGGGATGTCCAGGATCACACGGGTGCCGCGCTCCGGGGCCGGGACCATGTCGAAGGTGCCGCCCAACTCGCCCTCCACCAGGGTCCGTACGATCTGGAGGCCGAGGTTGCCCGCGGTCTGCGGGTCGAAGCCGTCCGGCAGGCCGGCGCCGTCGTCCTGGACGGTGACCAGCAGGCGGGCCTCCTTGGCCGTACCGCCGCGGACCGCCGACACCTCGACCGTGCCGGTGTCGCCCTCGCGGAAGCCGTGCTCCAGCGCGTTCTGAAGAACCTCCGTCAGCACCATCGACAGCGGGGTGGCGACCTCGGCGTCGAGGATGCCGAAGCGGCCGGTGCGCCGGCCCGTGACCTTGCCCGGGGAGATCTCCGCGACCATCGCCAGGACGCGGTCGGCGATGTCGTCGAACTCCACGCGCTCGTCCAGATTCTGGGAGAGCGTCTCGTGCACGATCGCAATCGATCCGACGCGTCGCACCGCCTCCTCCAGGGCCTCGCGGCCGCGGTCGGATTCGATGCGCCGGGCCTGCAGGCGGAGCAGGGCCGCCACCGTCTGGAGGTTGTTCTTGACGCGGTGGTGGATCTCCCGGATCGTCGCGTCCTTGGTGATCAACTCGCGTTCGCGGCGGCGGAGTTCGGTGACGTCGCGGAGCAGGACCAGCGAGCCGATGCGGGTGCCCTTGGGTTTGAGGGGGATCGCGCGGAACTGGATGACCCCGTCGCTGGCCTCGATCTCGAACTCGCGCGGCGCCCAGCCGCTGGCGACCTTGGCGAGCGCCTCGTCCACCGGGCCCCGGGTCGGGGCCAGTTCGGCGGTGGTCTTGCCCAGGTGCTGGCCGACGAGGTCGGAGGCGAGGCCGAGGCGGTGGTAGGCGGACAGCGCGTTCGGGGAGGCGTACTGGACGATGCCGTCGGCGTCGAGCCGGATCAGGCCGTCGCCTACCCGGGGCGAGGCGTCCATATCGAGCTGCTGGTTCGCGAACGGGAAGGCGCCGGCCGCGATCATCTGTGCGAGGTCGGAGGCACTCTGGAGGTAGGTGAGCTCCAGGCGGCTCGGGGTGCGGACGGTGAGCAGGTTGGTGTTGCGTGCGATGACCCCGAGGACGCGTCCCTCCCGCCGTACGGGGATCGACTCGACCCGGACGGGGACCTCTTCGCGCCACTCGGGGTCCCCTTCGCGCACGATGCGGCCCTCGTCGTGGGCGACGTCCAGCATCGGGCGGCGGCCACGCGGGACGAGGTGGCCCACCATGTCGTCCTGGTAGGACGTCGGACCGGTGTTGGGCCGCATCTGCGCAACGGACACGTACCTCGTGCCGTCGCTGGTGGGGACCCACAGCACCAGGTCGGCGAAGGAGAGGTCGGAGAGCAGCTGCCACTCCGAGACCAGCAGGTGGAGCCACTCGAGATCGGTGTCGTCGAGGGCGGTGTGCTGGCGTACGAGTTCGTTCATGGAGGGCACGTGAGCGAGCGTACCCGGGGGTTTGTACGGCTCTGAAATGTACGGCTCCGAAATGTGCGGGTCCGGACCGGTGTGGGCTCCTGGAACACCCGCGGGCCGCGGCGCCTGGGAGGGACCCTCAACCCTCCCGGCACCGCAGCCCGGAGCAGTATCGGCCGTGGGGTGTGCGGTCCCGGTCGGCCGAAGGGCGAGGAGCCGGGGCAGTCAGGGCAGAGAGCCTCGGTTCCTCTGTCCGCCTTCCTGTGCGGGGAAGGCGGAGGCTGCTGTCGCGCTTGGCACGCGCTCTCGTAACGCATTGTGGACTAGACCACTCATGGGTGTCCATGCGTTGGAGGCTGTTCGTTGTTGTTATCTTTCCGGCTGGCGGGACGCAGTGGCATCCTCCACGCAGCCTAACCCGTGTGGGTTCCTGTGCGGGGCCAGATGCACATGGCAATTTCTGCGACCGCCTCCAGTCCCTCCCGGCTCGCCCCGTCCCGCGCCTGTTGCGACATGCCCTGGATCATCGCTCCGGTATGGCGGGCCAGGGCGGCGGCGTCGGTGCCCGGGGGCAGTACGCCGGCGGCGACATCGGCTCTGATGCGGCTCTCGAACGCGGCGATGTTGGCGTTGCGGCGGTCCCGCAGCGACTGTTCGACCTCGGGGGTCGAGCAGTTCGCGGCGGCGTGGACGACGAGGCAGCCGTGCGGGTGGCCGGGTTCCGTGTACGCGGCGGCGGCCTCGCGCAGCGTGCGCTCGACGGCGGCCCGGGCGGTGGGTTCCTCGGCGAGGGCCCGGTCGGTGAACGAGCCGTACCTCGTGCCGTAGACCTGCACGACCTCCTCGAAAAGGGACCGCTTGTCTCCGAAGGCCGCGTAGAGGCTGGGGGCGCCGATGTCCATGACGCGGGTGAGGTCGGAGACGGACGTGGCCTCGTAGCCGTGTTCCCAGAAGGCCAGGAGCGCCTTCTCCAGTGCGGTCTCGCGATCGAAGGAGCGGGGGCGGCCGCGGGGCCTTCCCTTGCCCCTGCCCGCCGCGGTTCCGGGCCTCTCGACCCCAGCGGTTCCGTGCCCCGCAGCCCTCGCGGTCCCGTCGTCGTTCGCCATGGAGTGCATTTTATAGCGGGCGCTAGAGAAATGTCGGCGGACTGGGGTACGGTCATTTCTGTAGCGACCACTAGTGAAATGCGAAGGGGGCGCCGCCATGGGCGTGCTCACGGGCAGGACGGCACTCGTCACCGGGGCGAGCAGGGGCATCGGGCGAGGGATCGCCGAGCGGTTGGGCCGCGACGGCGCGCGGGTCGGGGTGCACTACGGCAGGAACGAGACGGCGGCGAAGGAGACGGTCGCGGCGATCGAGGCGGCGGGCGGCTCGGCGTTCGCGGTGGGCGTGGAGCTGGGCGTACCGGGGGACGCCGAGGCGCTGTGGGCGGAGTTCGACCGGCACGCGGACGGGCTGAACATCCTGGTGAACAACGCGGGGATCGGCAACACGCGGCCGATCCAGGAGCTGGACGAGCAGGAGTACGACAAGGTCTTCGCGGTCAATGTGAAGGCGCCGTTCTTCATCCTCAAACAGGGCATGAACCGGCTGCGGGACGGCGGCCGGGTCGTCAACATCTCCTCGGGGCTGGCCCGGACGGCGGTGATGCCGGACAACATGGCGTACGCGATGACGAAGGGCGCGCTGGACGTCCTCTCACGGGACCTGTCCAAGGTGCTGGGCCCTCGGGGCATCACGGTGAACTCGGTGGCGCCGGGGATCATCGACACGGACAACACGGCCCAGTTGCTGCGCGGCAGTGCCGACGGCTGGGCGAAGGCCGCGGCGATATCGGCGCTGGGCGGGGTGGGCGAACCGGCCGAAGTCGCCGACGTGGTGGCGTTCCTGGTCTCGGACGGGGGGCGGTGGGTCACGGGGAGCTGGGTGGATGCGACGGGGGGTTCGCTCACATAGTGGCCGCCGCAGGCAGCGGGGGATCACGGGCCCCATCAGCGAGTTCGGTCACCATGCTCTGGTCCTCAGCGCGGGTCTCCCGTCCCCACGCCCCGGTCCCAGCGAGTGTCCATATCCCGGCCCCGGCCCCAGCGAGTCCCCGTCGCCCTGCCCTGGCCATCAGCGAGTCTCCGTCACCTTCGCCAGCGCGCGAGGGGCGTCCGGGTCCTGGCCGCGGGCGATGGTGACCTCGTAGGCCAGGAGCTGGAGGGGGATGATCTCCAGGACGGGCTGGACCTCCTCGGCGACATCGTCCGTCGGCAGGACGAACCCGGCCGACGCCTGCTCGACCTGATGCCTGGGGCCGATGACGACCAGGTCGGCACCGCGGCCGCGCAGCCGGTCGAGCACCGGCTGGAGCGCTTCGCCGCCCTTGCCGTCGATGACCACGGCGATGACCGGCGAGACGTTGTCGACCATGGCGAGCGGTCCGTGCAGCAGGTCGGCGCCGGAGTAGGAGAGGGCGGGGATGTAGCTGGTCTCCATCAGCTTGAGGGCGGCCTCCTTGGCCGTGGGGTAGCCATAGCCGCGTGAGGTGATCACCATGCGCTCGGCGAAGCGGTAGCGGGCGGCGAGGGTGCGCACCTCGTCCTGCCGGGCGAGCAGTTGCTCGGCGAGGTCCGGCAGCACGTGCGCGGGTGCGCCGTCGCCGCCGCGCAGGCCCTCGGCGAACAGGTAGAGCGCGAGAAGGGAGGCGGTGTACGTCTTGGTCGCGGGGAGGGCCTTCTCCGGTCCGGCCATGATGTCGATGTGGTACTCGGAGACGCCGGCGAGGGGTGAGTCCGGGTTGTTGGTGACGGCGAGCGTGATCGCGCCGGCCTCGCGGGCGGCCCGGGTCGAGGCGACCAGGTCCGGGGAGCCGCCGGACTGGCTGACGGTGACGACGAGGACGTCCGTGAGGTCGGGCCGGGCGCCGTAGGCCGTGGTCGTGGACATCGAGGTGAGTCCGCAGGGCAGGCCGAGCCGGATCTCCAGGAGGTACTTGGCGTAGAGGGCGGCGTTGTCGGAGGTGCCGCGGGCGGTCAGCAGGACGAAGCGGGGAGCGCGGGCGGCGATCTGCCGTGCCACGTCCCGGATGGCGGGGGCGCCGTCGGCCAGGATCCGGCGCAGGACGGCGGGCTGCTCCGCCATCTCCCGGGCCATGATCCGGCCCGGGCGCTCGCTGAGGGTGTCCGGTGTGGCGGCGGTCATGGCGGGTCCCTTCCGGGGGCGCGGGCAGATGCAGCTCCCATTCCACTCCCCCGCACCGCGGATCGCCCACGCGATACAACTCCCATTCCACTTCCCGGCACCTCGGAACGCCCACCGGGAAGGGCGCTGTTCACCTGCCGGAGACCTGGCCGGCACCGGGCGGCTGCCCCTGTGGGACCGGCGGTATTCACCCTGGGAGCGGCGCCCTCGCTCTGTTAGATTGGTCTAAACCACACGGCCCCTTCCGGGTCCAGTCCCAGTTGAGCATCCCTCTCAGATCGGCAGGCCCAGCGTGGAAGTTGTCATCGTTCCGGACGCCAAGGCGGGCGGCGAGCTCATCGCCGAGGCCATGGCTCAGCTGCTGCGGCGCAAGCCCGGCGCCCTGCTCGGCGTGGCGACCGGCTCGACGCCCCTGCCCGTGTACGAGGCGCTGGCGGCCAAGGTGCGTTCCGGTGCCGTGAGCGTGACGCGGGCGCGGATAGCCCAGCTCGACGAGTACGTGGGGCTGCCCGCCGACCATCCGGAGTCGTACCGCTCGGTGCTGCGGCGTGAGGTGCTGGAGCCGCTCGGGGTCGGGATGGACCAGTTCATGGGGCCGGACGGCACGGCCGAGGACGTGCAGGGGGCGTGCGAGGCGTACGACAAGGCCCTCGGGGACGCCGGGGGCGTGGACCTTCAGTTGCTCGGGATCGGGACCGACGGCCACATAGGGTTCAACGAGCCGTGCTCGTCGCTTGCGTCGCGGACGCGGATCAAGACGCTGACCGAGCAGACCCGGATCGACAACGCGCGCTTCTTCGGCGGCGACATCGACCAGGTGCCGCACCACGTGATCACGCAGGGCATCGGCACCATCCTGGAGGCCCGGCACCTGGTGCTGCTCGCCACCGGCGAGGGCAAGGCGGACGCGGTCGCGGCGACGGTGGAGGGGCCGGTCGCCGCGGTGTGCCCCGCGTCCGCGCTCCAGCTCCACCCGCATGCGACCGTCGTGATCGACGAGGCCGCCGCGTCGAAGCTGAAGCTGGCGGACTACTTCCGGCACACCTACGCCAACAAGCCGGAGTGGCAGGGGATCTGACGGCCGAGCTCCCCTGTCATGACCCAGTGGACGACGAGGACGGCGATGAGGAGGTACGTGCTCGCGCAGCTCGGGGCAGGCCCCGGGTGGCGCCGCTGGTGATCCCGGTCGCGACCGTGCCGTCCTCGTACACCTCGGCGATCAGCCGGGCGGCGCGGGCGGCGGCCTCGTCCTCCTCCAGGGAAGCAGCAGTGGGAAGACCCGCCTGGACGACTCCCCGTGCCTCCCGCCTACAACCCGGCGATCACCTCGGCCGCGGCGCGGCCGCAGACGCGGGCCGCGCCTTGGGTGGCGATGTGCAGGGCGCCTCGGGGTGGGGCCTGGGGGACGCCCATTTCGACCACGATGGTGTCGGGGCGGGCGGCCAGCAGGGTGTCGAGGGCCGAGGCCATCCAGGGGTGGCGGTGTTCGTCGCGGACGACGGCGACGATGCGGCGGGGGCCGGCTGCCTGAAGGGCCGCCCGCCCGGCGCCGTCACCGGCATCGCTCTCCTCGTCAGCCACCTTGCCGTCAGCCACCTTGCCGTTCCCCTCCCTGCCGTCCTCGGCGGAGAAGCTGCCCGTCACCGTGCCCGGCAGGAGGTGGACGAGTTCGGCGGCGACGCCCCAGGGGGTCTCGTCGCCGACCGCGATGTTGGCGACGGGGGTGAGGGCGGCGACGTAGGGCGGTTCGGTGAGGGGCTTGAAGGTCTCCGGGCTCCCCGTGCCGGGGGCGACGGTGACCGTGAGGGCGCGGCGGGCGGCGTGCAGGCCGATCTCGCTGCCGCGAGTCTCCTCGAGGGCTCGGCCGGGCGTGCTCGCCCAGCGGGCCAGTGCCCGTACCCGGTCCGCGGCCTCGGCCAGGCGTTCCTCGGGCAGTTCGCCCGTGCGTACCGCCGCGACCAGGGCGTCCCGCAGGCGCCGTACGGTCGCGTCGTCGGCCAGGCCGCCGCCCACGCAGATCGCGTCGGCACCGGCGGCGACGGCGAGGACGCTGCCGCGTTCGATGCCGTAGATGCCGGCGATGGCCCGCATCTCCATGCCGTCGGTGACGATGAGGCCGTCGTAGCCGAGTTCGCCGCGCAGCAGGCCGGTCAGGATGCGGCGGGAGAGGGTCGCCGGGCGGTCGGGGTCCAGGGCCGGGACGAGGATGTGGGCGCTCATCACGGCCCGGCTGCCGGCGGCGATGGCCGCGCGGAACGGGGTCAGTTCGCGGTCGGTCAGCACGTCCGCGGGGACGTCGATGCGCGGCAGGGCGTGGTGGGAGTCGACGGCCGTGTCGCCGTGGCCGGGGAAGTGCTTGGTGCAGGCGGCGACTCCGGCGGACTGGAGGCCCGTCACATAGGCCGCGGTGTGCCGGGCGGCCAGTGCGGTGTCGGCGCCGAAGGAGCGCACGCCGATCACCGGGTTGCGCGGGTTGGAGTTGACGTCGGCGGACGGGGCCCAGTTGAGGTTCACGCCGCAGGCCGCGAGACGGCGGCCCAGTTCGTGGGCGACCTCTCGCGTCAGCTCCGCGTCGTCCACCGCGCCGAGGGCGTGGTTGCCCGGGAAGGAGGAGCCGCTGCGCACCTCCAGGCGCGTCACGTCACCGCCTTCCTCGTCGATCGCGACCAGGACGTCGTCGCGCTCGGCCCGCAGTTGCGCGGTCAGCGCGGCCAGTTGGCCGGGCGAGGCGATGTTGCGGCCGAACAGGCCGACGGAGGCGAGGCCCTCGCCGAGCCGGCGCAGCAGCCAGTCGGGGGCGGTGGTTCCGGTGAAGCCGGGCTGGAGAACCGTCAGGGCGTCACGCGTGAGCGTGTCGGTACCGCCGGCGAGTGTGGTCATCGGGTGGGGTCATCCCTTCACGGCGCCCGCGGTCAGGCCCGCGGCCATCTTGCGCTGAACGAGGAGGAAGAGGGCGACGATCGGCACGGCCATCATCGTGGCGCCGGCCATCATCGGGGCGTATTCGGTGCCGTGCTTGGTGGTGAAGTTGCCGAGCCAGACGGTCGCCGTCTGGTTCTTCTGGCTGAGCAGCATCAGGGCGTAGAGGTACTCGTTCCAGGCCTGGATGAAGCCGTAGACCGAGGTGGCGACCATGCCGGGGGCCAGGAGCGGGAAGACCACCCGGAGGAAGGCACCCGTGCGGGAGCAGCCGTCGACCATGGCCGCTTCCTCCAGTTCCTTCGGGATGTTGACGATGAAGCCCCTCAGCGTCCACACGGTGAACGGGAGGATGAAGGTCAGGTACGTGATGATGAGGCCCGTCAGCCGGTCGTACTGGCCCAGGTCGTTGAGCAGCAGGAACACCGGGATGATCATGGCGACCAGCGGGACCATCTGGACCGCGAGGATGCCCACGATCACGATCTTGCGGCCGCGGAAGGCGAAGCGGGAGATGGCGAGCGCGGCCAGCAGCCCCACGGCCATGCCGATGACGACCACCGCCAGCGACACCACCATGCTGCGGCCCACCGGGCCCCAGAAGTCGGCGATGTCCAGCGCCCGGCCGAAGTTGGCGAAGGTGATGCCGGTCGGCAGCAGGCTGGGGTCCGGGTCGATGGCGTCCTTGGCGGGCTTGAACGCCGTGTTGAGCATCCAGTAGAGCGGGAAGCCCGCGGTGACGAAGACCAGGAGACCGAGGGCGTTCCACCAGATCCTCGGCGCCCGGCGGCCGGTCAGCGTGCTGCTCATTCGACCTCTCCGATCTTCAGCATCTGCCGCATGTAGACGGCGACCACGCCGAGCAGCAGCAGGACGGTGATCAGCGCGATGGCCGAGCCCTGGGCGTAGTCGTTGACCACGAACGCCCGGTCGTAGGAATAGGTGTTGAGGACCTGGAACTCCGGCTCGGGGTGACCGTTCCGCATGACGAACACCTGGGGGAAGACGCCCATGTCCCAGATGACCGACAGGGTCGTGAGCATCACGATGATCGGCTTGAGGACGGGCAGGGTGACATAGCGGAAGACGCCCCAGGAGCCGGCGCCGTCCAGGCGGGCCGCCTCCTCCAGCTCCTTCGGCACCTGGGTGAGACCCGCGCTGAGCATGATCACCACGAACGGCACGGCTCCCCACACGATCAGCAGCATGATCACGGCCAGGCCCTCGGGCCCGCTCGCGAACCAGTTGTGGCCGATCATCTCGACGCCGGGCAGCTTGCTGAGCAGCGCGTTGAAGACGCCGTAGTCCGAGTCGAAGAGCCACTTGAAGACCGTGGTGGCCACGATCACCGGCATGCCCCAGCTGGCCACCAGCACGATGTTGATGAGCACCTTCAGCCAGCCGGAGACCCGCTGGAGGAGCAGGGCGATCGCCATGCCGATCACCATCGTGAAGACGACGGCCCCGGCGGCGAAGACGGTCGTGCGGACCGCGACGGTCCAGAACTCGCCGTCGCCCAGCACCTTCGCGAAGTTGTCGAACCCGACCGACTCGGCCGGCTGGAAGCCCCACAGCTGGGACTGCCCGAACGTCTGGAAGGACAGGGTGATCAGGCGGGCCAGCGGATAGCCCATGACCAGGGCCAGGATCAGCAGGCAGGGCGCGAGCAGCAGCCAGGGGACCGCGGCCGGGCTCGACGTCCGTGGCCTACGGGGCGTGTCCGCCAGGCCCGGTGGCGGCGGTGCCTGCCGCGGCGGCGGCACCTTGACAGGGGTGGTGGTGTCTGCGGCACTCATCGCGCACTCCTCGGCGGTCCCTCAGGTCGTACGGAGGGCGGGGCTCCGCCCGTGAGGGAGCCCCGCTCGAAGGTCACTTGGTGTTGATGACCTTGTCGATCGCCGCGTCCGCCTCCTTGGCGGCGGCCTCGACCGACTTCTTGCCGGTGCCGATGTTCTGCAGCATGGTCTGCAGGATCTGTGCCTTCTCGACCTGGCCCCAGCCGGGGGCCATCGGGACGAACCAGTTGGACTCGGCCGCGGTGGCGGGGACCGCCGTCTTCGGGTCGTTCTTCAGCGTCGTGAGGTCGGTCTTGTTGTTGGGCAGGTTGCCCTTGGCCATCAGGCCTTTCTGGCCGGAGGGTCCGGTGAACGCGTTGATCCACTCGGCGGCCAGCGCCTGAGCGTCGGACTTCACCGGGACGGCGAGGTCGGAGCCGCCCAGGAAGACGGGCATGTTCTTGCCGGACGGGCCGGGCATCACGAAGTTCTCGAGGTTGCCCTTGAGCTTGCCGCTCTTGTCGTTCTTGGGGTCCTCGGCGGTCGCGCCCTCCCAGGCGGCGGCGAAGATCATGGCGGACTTGCCCTGGCCGTAGACGATGTAGCGGTCGGACTCGTCCTTGGTCTTGTCGCCGTGCATGTACTTGTCGACGACGTTCTTGAACTCCTTCAGGCCCTTGAGCGACTCGGGCGAGGAGAGAGAGGCCTTCCACTGTCCGCCCGACTCGGTGGCGATGGCGCCGCCGGCGTCGTAGACGAAGGACATGGCCGCGTACCAGTCGCGGGTCGGCTGGTACCAGGCGCTGAACTTGTCGCCCTGCTTCTTCTGGATCTTGTCCAGGGCGGCGGTGAGCTCCTTGTACGTCTTCGGGGGCGTCTTCACCCCGACCGAAGCCGCCACGTCCCCCCGCCAGTTGGCGACGCGGCCGCCGGCGTAGTACGGGACGCCGTAGGTCTTGCCCTCGTAGGTCACCGAGGCCTTGAGGCCGTCCAGCCAGGCGTCCGAGCTGGCGAAGTCGGCGGGCTCCAGCGGCGCGAAGGCGCCCTTGACCATGTAACCGAGCATCTCGGTGTTGCCCATCTCGACCACGTCGGGGACCTTGTCGGTGGCGAGGACGGCGTCGAGCTTGGCGTTCTTGTCGGGCCAGCCGTAGTACTCGTGGTTGATCTTGAGGCCCGGGTGCTTCTTCTTGACTGCCGCGTCGGCGGCCTTCACCAGCTCCGGCCAGTTGTTCTGGGCGTCGACGGTGAGCCAGACGGTCAGCTCCTTGGCGTCCGCACCCTTGTCCGAACCCCCGCTGCCCCCCTCGGCCCCGCACGCCGCGATGGAGACCACCATGCCCGCGATACCGATCGCGGATATCAGCTTGCGCTTCACGCCACCCTCCTCAGGGATGCCACCGACCCTCCTGCTCCCCGCGGTAGACGTGGGGTCAGGCCCTGGACCAATGGTGTAGACCAGTAGGGGGAGCCTGGACCAGACCAGTAGGCCTGTCAAGGGTCCGGAATAAGCTCTGACCAGCCGTTATGCGACCTACATATGCAGGAACCTTTAAGTAAGAACCCGGCGAAAACCCGACCGGGCACGGCATACTCCAGGTGGACCACTTGGAGTTGTGGACTAGACCAAAAAAGGCGCCGACGGTATACAAGTGGGATCGTGTCGGCACAGGAGCCGGGAAGGCGGAGCATGAGCACCGACATCAGCAGTGCGGAGAACGAGAGCGGGGCGCCCGTTCGTACCGCACGCGTGCCCAAGTACTACCGCCTGAAGAAGCACCTGCTCGACATGACCGAGACCCAGGCGCCGGGCACGCCGGTCCCGCCCGAGCGCACACTGGCGGCCGAGTTCGACACCTCGCGCACGACCGTGCGCCAGGCGCTCCAGGAGCTGGTCGTCGAGGGCCGGCTGGAGCGCATCCAGGGCAAGGGCACGTTCGTCGCCAAGCCCAAGGTCTCCCAGGCGCTGCAACTGACCTCGTACACCGAGGACATGCGCGCCCAGGGTCTCGAACCCACCTCGCAGCTCCTGGACATCGGCTACATCACCGCCGACGACCGCCTCGCCGGGCTCCTCGACATCACGACCGGCGGACGGGTGCTGCGCATCGAGCGGCTGCGCATGGCCAACGGCGAGCCCATGGCCATCGAGACCACCCACCTGAGCGCGAAGCGCTTCCCGGCCCTGCGCCGGTCCCTGGTGAAGCACACGTCCCTCTACACCGCGCTCGCCGAGGTCTACGACGTCCATCTCGCGGAGGCCGAGGAGACCATCGAGACCTCGCTGGCCACGCCGCGCGAGGCCGGCCTGCTCGGCACGGACGTCGGCCTGCCGATGCTGATGCTCTCCCGGCACTCGCTGGACCGGGAAGGGCAGCCGGTGGAGTGGGTGCGGTCGGTGTACCGGGGGGACCGGTACAAGTTCGTGGCACGGCTCAAGAGGCCCGCCGAGTAGCGCACGCGGTGTAGCGCAACTCCCTTTCCTGCCTTACGTTCCTCCCGTCGCCGCATGGACGGGAAGACTCCCCGGTGCGTATCGCGAACCCCCGAACCGTTGTTGTCTGGACCCTGGTCGCACTGGTCGGCGCGGCCGGCTGGACCGTGCTCGCGCTGTCCCGGGGCGAGGAGGTCTCGGCCGCCTGGATGGTGGCGGCCGCCCTCGGGACGTACGCGATCGCCTACCGCTTCTACGCGAAGTTCATCGCGTAGAAGGTGCTCAAGGCCGACCGGACCCGGGCCACCCCGGCGGAGCGGCTGAACAACGGCATCGACTTCCACCCCACCGACCGCCGCGTCCTGCTCGGCCACCACTTCGCGGCGATCGCGGGCGCCGGACCGCTGGTCGGCCCGGTACTGGCCGCCCAGATGGGCCATCTGCCCGGCACGATCTGGATCATCGCCGGTGTCGTCTTCGCGGGTGCGGTCCAGGACATGGTGGTGCTGTTCTTCTCCACGCGGCGCGACGGCAGATCGCTGGGGCAGATGGCGCGGGAGGAGATCGGCCCGTTCGGCGGGGCGGCGGCCCTCCTCGCCGCGTTCGCCATCATGATCATCCTGCTCGGCGTGCTGGCCCTGGTCATCGTCAACGCCCTCGCACAGTCGCCGTGGGGCACCTTCTCCATCGGCATGACGATCCCGATCGCCCTGCTGATGGGCTTCTACGTGCGGGTGCTGCGGCCGGGCCGGGTGGCCGAGGTGTCGCTGATCGGCGTGGCGCTGCTGCTGCTCGCGCTGGTCGCGGGCCGCTGGGTGGCCGAGTCGTCCTGGGTCGAGACGTTCACGCTGGCGCCATCCACGCTGGTCGTCTGGCTGGTGGCGTACGGGTTCATCGCCTCGATCCTGCCGGTGTGGATGCTGCTGGCGCCGCGCGACTACCTGTCGACCTTCATGAAGATCGGCACGATCGTGCTGCTGGCGCTGGGTGTCGTGATCACCCTGCCGACGCTGAGTGGGGCTACTTCCTCTGGGTCGGCGTCCACGAACCCCTGGGCGGCATCAACCAGCTCTTCCCGATCTTCGGCATCTCCAACCAGCTGCTGGCGGCGGTCGCCCTGGCGGTGTGCACCACGCTGCTCGTGAAGAGCGGCCGTCTGAAGTGGGCCTGGATCACCGGGATCCCGCTCGCCTGGGACGCGGCGGTGACGCTGACCACGAGCTGGCAGAAGGTGTTCTCCAGCGATCCCAAGGTCGGCTTCTTCAAGCAGCGGCAGGTGTTCCAGGACGCGATCGACCGGGGCGAGGTGCTGCCGCCCGCCAAGACCATGGACGACAGGCACACCGTGGTCACCAACTCCACGGTGGACGGCGTCCTCTCGGCGATCCCGGCCCTGCTGATCGTGGTCGTCGTCGTCGACGCGGCCCGGGTGTGCGTCCGGCACGTACGCCGTCCCGCGCTGTCGTCGCTGAGCGAGGCGCCGTACGTCGAGTCGAGGATCGTCGCTCCGGCCGGCTTGTTCCCGACGAAGGAGGAGAAGGAGGAGGCCCGGGATGCGGTCGGCACTGAGACGCGCGTATAGGGGTGTGCGCTGGTATGTACGGGAGTTGACCGATGAGTCAGCGTACAACCGTTATGTCGTACACGTCCGCAGGGAGCATCCGGACGCGGAGGTGCCCTCCCGCCGGGACTTCGAGCGGCTGCGCACGCAGCGGCAGGAGAAGGATCCCCGGCAGGGGTTCCGCTGCTGCTGAGCGCCGCCGTGGAGAACTGATTTCTTTTGAGTACCGCATTACAACGAGGGGTTCCGTTCTCGCCACACCCTGACCTAGATTGCCTGCGCATTCCACAGGTGATCACTGGACGGAGCCGCCGATGTCGCAAGCCCCAGAAGCCAGCAGAGAGGCGCTGGTGACGCCGATGCGCGTCGTCATCGCTCTCTGCCTCATAGCGCCCTTCGTGGCCATGCTGTGGGTCGGCTCGTACGCCAAGACCGACCCGGCCTTCATCGGGATCCCGTTCTTCTACTGGTACCAGATGGCGTGGGTGCTGATCTCCACCCTCCTGACGGTGATCGCCTACAAGCTGTGGCAGCGTGACCAGCGCGCCCGCTCGGCCGCGAAGGGCGGTGCGTCGGAGTGAACGACGGCGTGAACGGCGTCGCACTCGCCGTCTTCATCTTCTTCTTCCTGCTCGTCACGGTCATGGGCTTCCTGGCCGCGCGCTGGCGCAAGGCCGAGAACGAGCACAGCCTCGACGAATGGGGCCTGGGCGGCCGCTCGTTCGGCACCTGGGTCACCTGGTTCCTGCTCGGCGGCGACCTGTACACGGCGTACACCTTCGTCGCCGTCCCCGCGGCGATCTACGCGGCGGGCGCGGCCGGCTTCTTCGCGGTGCCGTACACGATCCTGGTCTACCCGCTGATCTTCACGTTCCTGCCCCGCCTGTGGTCGGTCTCGCACAAGCACGGGTACGTCACGACCTCCGACTTCGTGCGCGGCCGCTTCGGCTCCAAGGGCCTCTCCCTGGCCGTGGCCCTCACCGGCATCCTCGCGACGATGCCGTACATCGCGCTCCAGCTGGTCGGCATCCAGGCCGTGCTGGACGTGATGGGCGTCGGCGGCGGCGAGAACACGAACTGGTTCATCAAGGACCTGCCGCTGCTGATCGCCTTCGGTGTGCTGGCGGCGTACACGTACTCGTCGGGCCTGCGGGCGCCGGCGCTGATCGCGTTCGTGAAGGACACCCTGATCTACATCGTCATCGCGGTGGCGATCATCTACATCCCGATCAAGCTGGGCGGGTTCGACGAGATCTTCGCCAAGGCCGGCGAGGCGTACGGTCAGACCAACCCGGCGACGGGCGCGCCGCGCGGTGCGCTGGTGCCGGCGGAGGCGGGGCAGTGGACGTACGCCACGCTGGCGCTGGGCTCCGCGCTCGCGCTCTTCATGTACCCGCACTCGATCACGGCGACGCTGTCCTCGAAGAGCCGTGAGGTGATCCGCCGCAACACCACGATCCTGCCGCTGTACTCGCTGATGCTGGGCCTGCTCGCGCTGCTCGGCTTCATGGCGATCGCGGCCGGGATCAAGGTGCAGAACGGGCAGCTGGCGATCCCGCAGCTGTTCGAGACCATGTTCCCGGACTGGTTCGCGGGCGTGGCCTTCGCGGCGATCGGCATCGGGGCCCTGGTCCCGGCCGCCATCATGTCCATCGCGGCCGCGAACCTCTTCACCCGCAACATCTACAAGGACTTCATCAAGCCCGACGCCACGCCGGCGCAGGAGACCAAGGTCTCCAAGCTCGTCTCGCTGCTGGTGAAGGTGGGCGCCCTGGCCTTCGTCCTCACCATGGACAAGACGGTCGCCATCAACTTCCAGCTCCTCGGCGGCATCTGGATCCTGCAGACCTTCCCGGCCCTGGTCGGCGGCCTGTTCACCCGCTGGTTCCACCGCTGGGCCCTGCTCGCCGGCTGGGCGGTCGGCATGCTCTACGGCACGGTCGCCGCGTACGGCGTCGCCTCACCGACCCAGAAGCACTTCGGCGGCTCCTCGAAGGAGATCCCCGGCATCGGCGAGATCGGCTACATCGGCCTCACGGCGTTCGTCCTGAACGTCGTCGTCACCGTGATCCTGACCTTCATCCTCAGGGCCCTGAAGGCCCCCGACGGCGTCGACGAGACCAAGCCGGAGGACTACACGGCGGACGCGGGCGACCCCGGCGTCCAGGTGGAGCTTCCGCCGGCGACGGCGGGCACCTCGCACTGAGTCGCAGGTGACGACGGGCCGTCGGTGAAAAGCCGGCGGCCCGTTGTCATACCCGTCCCGCACACTCGGACCATGGACATCCTCATCCGGCGAGTGAAGCCCACCGAATACGACGCCCTCGGCGAGATCACCGCCCAGGCCTACCTGAAGGACGACCTCCTCGACTTCGGTGAGAGCGACTCGTACCTCGGCGAACTCAAGGACGTGGCCAAGCGGGCCGCCGCCGCGGACGTCCTGGTGGCCACCCGGGGCGAACACCTGCTCGGTGGCGTCACCTTCGTCCCCGCCGGCGGTCCCATGGCCGACATCGCCCTGCCCTCAGAGGCCGAGATACGGATGCTCGCCGTCGCCCACGAGGCCCGCGGCCGCGGCGCCGGAGAGGCCCTCGTCCGCGCCTGCGTCGACCGCGCCCGCGCGACGGACGGCTGCGTCCGCGTCGTCCTGTCGACGCAGCGCACCATGTACGCCGCCCACCGCATCTACGAACGTCTCGGCTTCGTCCGTGTCCCGGAGCGGGACTGGAACCCGATTCCGGAGCTCGACGACATCACTCTCCTCACCTACGAGTTGACGCTGTGAAACCATCGCGACACTACATCTAGGGGTGCTTTCTCCACCCGGCACAAGATGTATGCTCATGCTCGCTGTCGCCGCAGGGGAATCCGGTGTGAATCCGGAACTGTCCCGCAACGGTGTACCCATGCCTCTTTATGCGTGCATGGGAGTCAGTCCGAGGACCTGCCGACAGCGCGCCCGGCCGTCCGGCCGGTGTACCCCGAACATCCGGGCCTCGTGGAATGGGCCGGTGGACGCGACGCCGCGTGTGCTCGTGTGCTGCCCCTGCCCTGCGCGAGGCCCCCGTGCCGAGCGAGGGAGAGCCCCACGTGACCATCGCGCCAGCCGATCCGGTCTCAGCCGCCGAAAAAGAGCACGACGGTCCCGGTGCCGCGCTGCTGCGGACCCTGACCGAGCTGACCGCCGACCTCCCCGACACCGACCCCGGCCGGGTCGCCGCCGCCGCGCTGCGCGGCCGGTCCGCGCGGGCCGACGAGTCGGAGTTGCGCGATCTGGCGACGGAGGCGGCCGCCGGCCTCATCTCCGAGGATCCCGCCTACTCCCGGCTGGCCGCGCGCCTGCTGACGATCGGCATCCGCGCCGAGGCCGCCTCGCAGGGCGTCACATGCTTCACCGAGTCCGTCGCGGTCGGGCACCGGGAGGGCCTCATCGCCGACCGGACCGCCGAGTTCGTACGCATCCACGCCGCCCGTCTCGACGCCCTGATCGACACGGCCGCCGACGACCGCTTCGGCTACTTCGGCCTGCGCACGCTCCACAGCCGTTACCTGCTCCGGCACCCGATCACCCGTCGCGTGATCGAGACGCCACAGCACTTCATGCTCCGCGTCGCCGCCGGTCTCGCCGAGGACGACACCGCTCGCGCACTGGACGAAGTCGCCGCGCTCTACGGGCTCATGAGCCGCCTCGACTACCTCCCCTCCTCCCCCACCCTCTTCAACTCCGGCACGCGGCACCCCCAGATGTCGTCCTGCTACCTCCTCGACTCCCCCAAGGACGAGCTGGACTCCATCTACGACCGGTACCACCAGGTGGCCCGGCTGTCGAAGCACGCCGGCGGTATCGGAATCGCGTACTCCCGTATCCGTGCGCGCGGTTCGCTGATCCGCGGCACCAACGGCCACTCCAACGGCATCGTCCCGTTCCTGAAGACCCTCGACGCCTCGGTCGCCGCCGTGAACCAGGGCGGCCGCCGCAAGGGCGCCGCCGCGGTCTACCTGGAGACCTGGCACTCGGACATCGAGGAGTTCCTGGAGCTGCGCGACAACACCGGCGAGGACGCGCGCCGCACGCACAACCTGAACCTCGCGCACTGGGTGCCCGACGAGTTCATGCGGCGGGTGAACGCCGACGCGCAGTGGTCGCTGTTCTCCCCCTGCGACGTGCCCGAGCTGGTCGACCTGTGGGGCGAGGAGTTCGACGCCGCCTACCGGGCGGCCGAGGCGAAGGGTCTCGCCAGGAAGACCCTGCCCGCCCGCGAGCTGTACGGCCGCATGATGCGCACCCTCGCGCAGACCGGCAACGGCTGGATGACCTTCAAGGACGCCGCCAACCGCACCGCCAACCAGACGGCCGAGCCGGGCCACGTCGTCCACTCCTCCAACCTCTGCACGGAGATCCTGGAGGTCACCAGCGACGGGGAGACGGCGGTCTGCAACCTGGGGTCGGTCAACCTCGGCGCGCTCGTCGACCAGGCCGGCGGGGACATCGACTGGGAGCGGCTGGACGAGACCGTCCGTACGGCCGTCACGTTCCTCGACCGGGTCGTGGACATCAACTTCTACCCGACCGAGCAGGCGGGCCGTTCCAACGCCAGGTGGCGTCCCGTGGGCCTGGGAGCCATGGGCCTGCAGGACGTCTTCTTCAAGCTGCGCCTGCCCTTCGACTCGCCGGAGGCCAAGGCGCTCTCCACCCGTATCGCCGAGCGCATCATGCTCGCCGCGTACGAGGCCTCCGCCGACCTGGCCGAGCGCAACGGACCACTGCCCGCCTGGGAGAAGACCCGTACCGCCAGGGGCGTGCTCCATCCCGACCACTACGACGTGGAGCCGGCCTGGCCGGAGCGCTGGGCAGTCCTGCGCGAGCGCATCGCCGCGACCGGCATGCGCAACTCCCTGCTCCTCGCCATCGCACCGACGGCCACGATCGCCTCCATCGCGGGCGTGTACGAGTGCATCGAGCCGCAGGTGTCCAACCTGTTCAAGCGCGAGACGCTGTCGGGTGAGTTCCTCCAGGTCAACTCCTACCTGGTGGAGGAGCTGAAGCGGCTCGGCGTCTGGGATGCCCGCAGCCGGGAGGCCCTGCGCGAGGCGAACGGCTCGGTGCAGGACTTCGCCTGGATCCCGGAGGACGTACGCGCCCTGTACCGCACGGCGTGGGAGATCCCGCAGCGCGGCCTGATCGACATGGCGGCGGCCAGGACCCCGTTCCTGGACCAGTCCCAGTCCCTGAACCTCTTCCTGGAGACGCCGACCATCGGCAAGCTCTCCTCGATGTACGCCTACGCCTGGAAGTCCGGGCTGAAGACCACGTACTACCTGCGCTCGCGCCCGGCGACCCGCATCGCCCGCGCCGCCCAGGGCACCGTCCCCGTGCAGCAGGCGGCGCCCGAAGACGCCGTCGCCTGCTCCCTGGAAAACCCCGAGTCCTGCGAGGCCTGCCAATAATGACCACCCAAAACCTTCTCGACCCCGGCTTCGAGCTGACTCTCCGCCCGATGCGTTACCCGGACTTCTACGAGCGCTACCGGGACGCCATCAAGAACACCTGGACGGTGGAGGAGGTCGACCTCCACTCGGACGTCACCGACCTCGCCAAGCTGTCACCCGCCGAGCAGCACCTGATCGGCCGGCTGGTCGCCTTCTTCGCCACGGGTGACTCGATCGTCGCGAACAACCTGGTGCTGACGCTGTACAAGCACATCAACTCCCCCGAGGCGCGGCTGTACTTGAGCCGTCAGCTCTTCGAGGAGGCGGTGCACGTCCAGTTCTACCTGACCCTGCTGGACACCTACCTCCCCGACCCGGAGGACCGTGCCGCCGCCTTCGCCGCCGTCGAGAACATCCCCTCCATCCGCGAGAAGGCCGAGTTCTGCTTCACGTGGATGGACTCGGTGGAGAAGATCGACCGGCTGGACAGCAAGGCCGACCGGCGCCGCTTCCTGCTCAACCTGATCTGCTTCGCCGCGTGCATCGAGGGCCTGTTCTTCTACGGTGCCTTCGCCTACGTCTACTGGTTCCGCAGCCGGGGCCTGCTGCACGGTCTGGCCACCGGCACCAACTGGGTGTTCCGCGACGAGACGATGCACATGTCGTTCGCCTTCGACGTGGTCGACACCGTCCGCAAGGAGGAGCCGGAGCTGTTCGACGACCTGCTCCAGCAGCAGGTGACGGACATGCTCCGCGAGGCCGTCGAGGCCGAGCTGCAGTTCGCGCGCGACCTGTGCGGTGACGGCCTGCCGGGCATGAACACCGAGTCGATGCGGCAGTACCTGGAGTGCGTCGCCGACCAGCGGCTCACCCGCCTGGGCTTCGCTCCGGTGTACGGCTCCGAGAACCCCTTCTCCTTCATGGAGCTCCAGGGGGTTCAGGAGCTGACCAACTTCTTCGAGCGGCGGCCCTCCGCGTACCAGGTGGCGGTGGAGGGCACCGTCGACCTGGACGAGGACTTCTGAGCCGACACACCTGCGCGGGTCTCCTGGGCCTCCCTGAGCCCGGCAGTACCCGCGAGCCTCGCCCGTCGCTTCCAGCAGACCGGGATCACCAACCCACCGCTGGATCCTGCGCCAGCGCGTGCTGCCGGCCCAGCGGCTGCTGGAAGCGACGGACGAGAAGATGGACGCGTTCGCCGGTCGAACAGGGTTCGGCAACGCGGCCGCGCCGCGCCACCGCTTCGTCCGGGCCGTGGTCCCGACGCCGGACGCCTACCAGCGGACCTTCGGGGGCCCCGAAGCGGCCTGGCCCTCTCCCCCGCTCACCTCGGCACCGGCCGCAGCAGCAGGTCGTGCGGCCGCAGTGTGATGCCGACCCGGGTGCCGTCGTTCGAGCCGGCCACCTGCTCGAAGCGGTACTTGGTGGCCAGCGCCGCCGTGATCAGCGTCAGCTGGGCCATCGAGAAGTGGTCGCTCGGGCACTTGCGGTTGCCCACGCTGAACGGGCTCATGGCGTGCTTGGGGATGTCCTTGACCCGGTCCGGAAGCCAGCGGTCGGGGTCGAACTCCAGGTGCCGCTCGTACGACTTCGCATCGCGCTGGATCGCGTACGGGCTGTAGACGATGTCCGCCCCGGCCGGAATCCGGTATCCGCCGAGTTCCGTGTCCCGTACCGCGCGCCGCGTCAGAATCCACACGGCCGGGCTCAAGCGCATGGACTCGACGACGACATTGTTGGTGTGCCTGAGTCCTTGGACATCCGCAAATGCCACCGGCCTCCCACCGGTGACCGCTTCTACTTCGTCACGCACCCTGTCCGCCTGTTCAGGGTGTTCCGCGAGCATATGCAGCAGCCACATGATCGTGGAGGCGACGGTTTCGCTGCCGGGGGTGAGGATCGCGACGACCTGGTCGTGGATCTCCTGTTCCCCGATGGGATCGCCATTCTCGTCCGTCGCCTCCAGCAATGCCGTCAGCAAATCGTCCGGCTTTTGACCGGATGCGCGGCGCTCGGCGACGATCTCGTCCACCAGGAGATGCAAATCGGCCAATGCCCGGTTGAATTCGCGGTTGGCCGGGAGCGGCAGCTTGTAGAGCGGCCCGAGCGGCACCACCATCCGCCGGTACATCCCGCGGAAGACGGTGGCGAGCGCGACGCACAGCCGCTCCGCCCGCTCGTCCATGTAGTCGCCGCGCAGCAGGCAGCGGGCCGCGATGCGCACGGCCACCCGGAAGGACTCGGAGGTGCAGTCGATGGTCTCGCCGGGCTTCCAGCGCTCGGTGAGCGCGTGCGCCTCCTCCTCCATGATCGGCCCGTAGGCGGGGATGGCGTCGAGCCGGAAGGCGGGCTGGATGGTGCGCCGCTGGCGCCGGTGCCGCGGGCCGTTCGCCGTGGCCACGCCCTCCTTGCCGAGCAGGCCCTCCAGGGACTCCCACAGCGGCCCGGCGATGACGAAGTCGTTGCTCAGCGCCAGGGCGCCGGTGAGGGCCGGGGTGGTGACGGCGTAGACCGTCTTCGGCCCGAGCTTCAGGCGGAGCACGTCGCCGTGGTCGCGCAGCCGGGACATGAACGCCAGCGGGTCGCGCACCAGCTTCCAGCCGTGCCCCAGGACGGGGACACCGCCGCCCGCCCGGGGCGGTTCACGCAGCTGAGGAACCACAGGGGCTTCAGGCTTCACAGACTCGACGGTCATTTCTCACCTGCCGCTTCGTTGTTGACGTACGGGGGCGTGGACCGGTCGTCCCAGCTGTCGACCATGTACCGGCCGGACTCGTGATGGAACCAGTAGACGGAACTGAACCAGTTCCGCATATTTCCCAGACAGACCCGCACGGCGGCGCTGAGTTCCTTCCCCCGCACGGTGCCGTCGGCGAGGTCGTCGGCGAACCGTAATGCTTCCTTTTCGACGTCGAGGAATTCCGTGATGCAATTCTCGACACGGTTCCTGACTTCCGCGACCGCCTGTTCCAGGGTCAGCCCCTCATGGGCGATGAGACTGATTCCTAGATTGTGCACCTCGTCGCCCGCTAATTCTTTCGGCAGCGAGCAGAGATCGTTGTACCAAGCGGCGAACTCCTGGCTCAGCAGCGCGGCCCGCCGATATGCCGGGTGTTTTCGCACGGCGTCGGGGAGTTCGCATCCCGCGGTCGGCTCCAGCAGATCCGTCCAGATCCAGTGGGCAAAGGTGAGCCGGCGCAACCGGAGATATTCCGCGACCGTGGGCACGATTCCGTGGGTGCGGTTGTGGAACTCCCGGTCGTACGCGTCGATCACCTCGTGGAAGTGCCGGGCGAACCGGAGGTTCCACGTCGCCGGCAGGAAGACGTACAGCCGCAGCACGCTGTCGGCGAACCCCGCGACCAGTGGGTCCTCGTGGTGCAGGTGCTCCCCGGGTGAGTCGAGGGCCGTGTGCAACTGGTCCCGCAGCCGCCGCCAGGCGACCGGGCGGCCGTGCACGATGTCGCGGTCGTGACGGTCGTCCCAGACGAAGAACCAGGCGCTGTAGTCCGCGATCGCCTGCATGACCTCGTCGGAGGCGCCGATGTAGTACCCGGCCATGAGGTCCGTGTAGCACAGGCCGTCGGCATATGCCTCCACCTTGTCCGCAGGCATGAGCCGCTTTTCGAGCAGCCACGCCCGGGTCTTCTCCTGGCACTTCGGCCAATACGGGTGGAGTTGCCGGGGAAACGCCGCCTCGATCACCTGAAGGGAGAGCGACGGTGGAACTGCGATGGTGGTCGGTGTCGATGTGGTGCCGTGTGACAAAGCATGCACGAACTAACCCCTCTCAGCCGCCAGTTGGCGCGGGCGCCCCTCCTTCCGTGCCGGGCGTGCGCCGTTGCATGTCCCGCTCCCCCCATTCAGCACTACAACTGACCGTCCTGGGACCGCATTTGCTTCATTCGCTACCCCATAGTGCCGGGAACCTCCCGTTGAGTGACTAGTACCGGATCACCAGGAGAGCGGAAGCGATCGAACGTGCGACGGACAGGCGAACGACGCAGACGAACGGCGCCTGTCCAGGGTGGGAAACCCGAACAGACGCCGTTCGCCTGGTGATCGTGGGGTATCAGTCGTTCGCGACGACGGGGTACCGGGGCTCGTTCTCGGCCATCTGCCGCAGCGCGTCCTTGCGTTCACGCTTGGAGAGGCGGTCGATGTACAGGTAGCCGTACAGGTGGTCGGTCTCGTGCTGCAAACACCGAGCGAAGTATCCGGTGCCGCGCACCCGGATCGAGTTGCCCTTCTCGTCCTGCCCGGTCACCTCGGCGTAGTCGGGCCGGGCGAGCGGCGCGTACGCGGTCGGCACCGACAGGCAGCCCTCGTTGCTGTCGTCCAGCCGGCGCTTCTCGGCGGGCAGTTCGACGAGCCTGGGGTTGCAGACGACGCCGGTGTGCCGGACGCCCTCGTCGTCCGGGCAGTCGTAGACGAAGACCTTCAGGTCGACGCCGATCTGGTTGGCGGCCAGGCCCACACCCTCGGCGGTGCGCTGGCTCGCGAACATGTCCGCCACCAGCTGCTGCAGCTCGTCGCCGAACTCGGTGACGTCCCTGCACTCCTTGTGCAGCACCGGGTTCCCGACCACCGTGATCGGCCGCGAGGTCCCCCGCTCCCGCCAGGCCGCCTCGCGCTCCTCGCAGTCCTCCGTGTCGATCACGTACCCCTCGTCATCGACGGGGAGCACGCCCGCGCGCTGCTGATCGGTGTCCTGCTGAGCCATGACGTTACGTACGCCTTCCTGAACAAATCCAAGCTGGGATGCTGATACAGGGTACGGGGGAAGCAGGACCTAGCAGACCTCTTCCAGATCCCGCCAGTCCCGGGAATCCGGACTGTCGGCCACCCACCCGTCCAGCAGCCCCCTCACAAGCGAAGCCGGCGCAGCCAGCCCGCACTCCCGCTCGGGAACCCACAGCTGCCCGTCCGTCCGATGCCCCAGCGGCCCGGGATGCCCCGGCTCACTGTGATCATGCGGATCGAGATGCTCCCCGTCGCCCTCATCGGACGGCATCCGTGACTCGGAGCACATCCGGCACAGCAACCGCACCGAAGAAGACCAGTCCTCCGCGGCGAACCCGGCATCCGCGGCGAGCTGCTCCAGCGCGTCCCGGTCCGCCTCGGTCGCCGCCTCCAGCAGCACCACCCACGTCGGCACCGGCGACGGCGCCCACAGCTCGATCTCGTCGAACACCGGGTACGTGTGCCCGGCGGCCGTGGTCCGCTCCCCGTGCGGCACGCCGTCGTGCAGCACGACCTCACCCCAGCGCCGCCCCGACGACGGCAGCGGAATGGACAGCACCTCGATCCGCGCGGGATCCAGCCGCCGTCCCCACACGACCTCGGCCTCCCCCTCCGGGGACAGCCGTACGGCCGCGCTGCCGAGGTCCATGCCGACGGGCTCACCGGAGTCGTTGGCCGGCCCCGGCACCCGCAGCCCGTAGGCCTGCCAGGCGCGCCGGGCCAGCGGCCAATCCTGGAGGGCGGTCGCGGCGATGCCGACGTTCCACCAGTCGGGCGCGCCTGTGTCCCGGTCGAGCAGCGCCACGGCCCTGAGGCCCGCCGCCCGCGCCTGCTCCCAGTCGTGCCGGAACTTGTGCAGCAGGGCGAGGTTGAACCAGGACTCGGACAGCCAGGGCTCCAGGTCGGCGGCACGTGTCAACAGTGCGCCGGCGTCCTCGTACCGGCCGTCGCCGATGAGCGTGAACGCCCGGTCTGTGGCCTGCCGCCAGGAGGCGGAGGGCCGGTGCCGTCCCTTGCCGAAGATCCTCACGATTCCCGCCTGCCAGTTCCGTGCGGTGGGCTGGCCGTAGCTGTGTTTCGAGCCCCCGGACACCTTCTTCTTCGCATCCAACCACGTACGGCCTCCGGGGCGCTCATTACCCATGGGTTACCCAGTCATGGGCAAGGTCAGACTGCTCCTGGACAGTACCCGGGCCAGCGATTCCACCACCTCCGGGGCGTACTCCCCGGCGGTGGCGAGGCGGAGTTCCTCCAGCGCCGTCAGTGGTCCGCCGGGACCGCCTTCCCGGGACTTCTCCTCGTACGCGTTCACGGCCCGGACGATCCGCGCGGCCGGCGGCTGCTCCGCGTAGGGGTCGGCCTGCCGCTCCACGACCACGGCGACCGCCTCGTCGACGCCCGTCTGCCGTACGACCGCTGCGCCGAGCAGCGCGATCCGCCGCTGTTCCGCGGCGGGCAGGCCCGCGGTGGCGCCCGCCGGCACCGGGTCGACGAGGCTCAGCTGGCCGATGTCGTGCATGAGCGCGGCGTACTCCAGCACGGCCAGCTCGGGCTCGGTGAGGCCCAGGTCACGCCCCACGGCCTGACTGAGCGCGGCGACGCGGCGGGCGTGCCCGCAGGGGGTGTACCCCGCGACCTCGGTGGCCCGGGCGAGGGAGGCGATGGTCTGCCGGTAGGTCGCCCGGACGGCGGCGTACCGCCGGAACGACATCTGGGCGAGCAGCAGCGGCACGGAGAAGACGGGCAGCGCCCACAGGCCCACGACGGCGACCGCCAGGGCCATCACCGCCCCGGTCGCGATGACGGCGGAGCCGATGCCGCACACGGCCCGCAGCTCGTCCCTCAGCACCGGCCCGAAGGGCCAGCCGGTGCGGGAGTGGGCCAGCGCGGCGGCGAGCACGGCGTCGCACAGCGCGGTCAGGGACAGCAGCGCGAGCAGCAGCAGCGCGTAGGCGGGGCCGCCCCAGTCGTCGAACGTGCCCCGGTTGTAGGGGGGCTGGAAGCACACGGCGACGAACCCGGCGGTGAGCACCCGGCGCGCCAGATGGTCGAGCGTGGGTCCCTGCCCGCGCGCCACGTGCGGCACGCTGCCGAGCAGCGAGGCGGCCAGCACGACGGCGACGACCTGGGCGAGGCCGTGGTGCGTGGCCCGCCCGCCGGCCTCGCCGAGCAGCGCGTACGACAGGGCCGCGGCGGCCCCGAGCGGCGCCGGCTCCCTGACCTGCGCACCGTTGCGCCGGGCGAGCTCCCCGACGGTGACGAGGACACCGAAGGCGAGGGCGACCCCACGTTCCTCCAGCCCGTTGTAGAGGGTGACGGCGAGGGACCCTGCGGCGAGGAGGGCGGCACAGGCGTGGACGAGTGTGAACAGCGGCGGCGGGCGGTACGCGCTCACCGGTGTGCTCCCGGCCGGCTGGAGACGGGTGCGCCGGGCGGCGGAATCCGGGGCGGGTGGACGTCGTCGGCGGTCACGGCGGGGCGCCACCCGGCCCGGCCGACGGCCTCCACGAGAGCCGCGACCATCACCGGGTCGAACTGGCTGCCGGAGCACCGCTTCAGTTCCGCCAGGGCGACCGCGACGGGCCGGGCCCTGCTGTAGCTCCGTGTGGAGGTCATGGCGTCGAAGGCGTCCGCGACCGCCACGACACGGGCGGATTCCGGGATCTGGCTGCCCATCAGGCCGTAGGGGTACCCGGTGCCGTCCAGCCGTTCGTGGTGGTGCAGCACGGCGGCGCGGGCCTCCCCGAGGAAGCCGATGCCGCGCACCATCTCGTGCCCGTACTCGGGGTGCAGCTCGATCACCCGCCGCTCCTCGGGCGTGAGCGGCCCGTCCTTCCTGAGCAGCCGGGTGGGGACGCCCAGCTTGCCGACGTCGTGCAGGATCCCGGCGAAGCGGAGCACCTCGACTCGCTCGTCGTCCATGCCCAGCTCGCGCGCGATCATCATGGAGGCCTGCCCGACGCGCTCGCTGTGCCCGCGCGTGTAGCCGTCCTTGATGTCGACGGCCTGGACCAGCGCCCGGATGGTCGCCTGATGGGCGGCCCGTTCCCGGTGGTACTGCGCGAAGGCCCACCAGGAGACGCACATCGGCAGCAGCACGAGCAGCGCGGCCACGGGACCGTACGGGCTGCGCCACAGCACGGCCATCATCAGCCCGGCCAGTCCGTGCACGGCGATGGGCGCGAGGGAGCGCGCCACCAGTCCCCGCCAGGCCCGCCGTACCGGCACCCGCTCGGCCAGGGCCAGGATCCCGCCGTCCAGCAGCGCCAGCACCAGGCAGAACGCCAGCACGGCCGCCCCGGCCGGTCCGAGCGCGTAGGGGACGTCGCCCGCGACGACCGCGTCCCGCCCGCCGAGCGCCCAGTGCACCCGGGCCGCGGCCCATACGCCGAGGACGAGCTGGGCGGCCCGCCAGACCCGGCGCAGCGCCACGGGCCGCTGCTCGACGTGCGAGAGCAGCGCACCGGGCACGGCCACCAGGGCGGCGGCGGGCGCGGGCAGCAGGAAGGCACCGGCGAGCAGCACGGGGGAGAAGGTCCCGGCCGGATGGGAGATCCCGACGAACCGGGACCGGGCGACGCGCTCGCAGCCCGCGTACAGCGCGGCGAGCAGCGCCACGGCCCACCAGGGCGTGTGGACGTCCGGCAGCGGCAGCAGACAGAGGAGGGCGGCGACGGCGACGCAGGCGACGAACACCCGTGCCCGCACCGGTACCGCTTCCATGCACCCCTCCCCCGGCCATGTCCGTCAGGCCCGGAGCCTAGGACGCCGACAGGGGCTCCGCGGGCCGATAACCCGCGGGTTAGCACGTTCGAGTGATGCGTTCGAGGATGACTACCCCTTGAGAGGCGGGGTAGTTGAAAAGCGCAGGAGTATCAGGATTCCTGCGGCGTGGCAGGCGAGGCCGTGACGTCCTGCTCGGGGACGGCCTGGCCGGAGCGGATCAGCTCGATCCGCCCCATGACCTTGTCGCGCAGGTCGCCCGGCACGTCGTCATGCCCGCAGCAGCGCTTGACCAGCTTCTTCACGGCCTGCTCGAGCCCGTACTTCTCCAGACAGGGCGAGCATTCCTCGAAGTGGTGCTCGAACTTCACGCAGTCCGAGTCCGGCATCTCACGGTCGAGGAACTCGTAGAGATGATCGAGGATTTCGCTGCAATCCGTCTCGTGCGGCTCTCCGCAGCTCATGACCCCGAGCCTTTCGCTTCGTTCGACTCTCCGGCGCCGGCCGGGACCATTCCGCGGTCACGGGCGTAGTCCTCCAGCATGCCGCGCAGCTGACGGCGTCCCCGGTGCAGCCGGGACATCACCGTACCGATGGGTGTCCCCATGATGTCGGCGATCTCCTTGTACGCAAAGCCCTCGACGTCCGCGAGATACACGGCGATGCGGAACTCTTCGGGGATCGCCTGGAGCGCTGCCTTCACGTCCGAGTCGGGCAGGTGATCGAGCGCCTGCGACTCCGCGGAGCGCAAGCCCGTCGACATGTGCGACTCGGCACGGGCGAGCTGCCAGTCCTCGATCTCCTCGGCCGCGGAGCGCTGCGGTTCACGCTGCTTCTTGCGGTACGAGTTGATGAAGGTGTTGGTGAGGATCCGGTACAGCCACGCCTTGAGATTGGTGCCCTCGCGGAACTGGTGGAAGGACGCGTACGCCTTGGCATACGTCTCCTGCACCAGGTCCTCGGCGTCGGCCGGGTTGCGCGTCATGCGCAGCGCGGCCGAGTACATCTGGTCGAGGAACTCGAGCGCGTCCCGCTCGAAGCGCGCGTTGCGCTCCGCGGCCGTCTCCGCGCCCGTGCCACCCTGGCCCTCGGGCTGCTCCGCCTGGCCGTGTTCGGTCCCTGCGTCGGTCCCAGTGACCGGACCCACCTCCTCCAGTGTTCTCGTGAGACCGAGACCGGTCTCACCCGAATCGGAGGATAGACGACGATCCGGTCCGCCCGCCGCCCGAATGGGTGCGGTCCTGGCCGCGTGCAGCACCGTCCAGTCCAGGTCGGGGCGGCTGCTGCGGCTCGGGCAGTAGATCGAACCCATGCGGCGGACTTCCTCTCCTACGGCGTCGGCGCTGGTCTCCAGCACGTACGTCCCGCACAACAGTGCTCGCCGCCCCGGCATTCCCGGAGCTTTACCCGAGTGACCCGGTCCACCCCACGACCGCGTCCGTGATGACCGCCACTGCCTCGTCCTGCGTGATCTCCGCGCGCTTGGGGACGGCGAAGCCGTGATCGCCGTACGGCACCTCGACGAGCTCGTACGGCCCCTCGGGGAACTCCTCGGGCTTCCCGAACGGGTCGTTCCCGCCCTGGACGACCAGGGCGGGCACCCCGGAACCCAGCAGCTCGGCGGCGCGGGACTTCTCGGGCTTGCCGGGCGGGTGCAGGGGAAAGCCAAGGGCGAGGACCGCGTGGGCGCCGAGTTCGCCGGCGGTACGGCAGGCCACGCGGGCCCCGGCGCTGCGGCCGCCGGAGATCACCGGCAGTCCGGGCTCGGCCAGCGCGGGCCAGATGCCGCGCCAGCCGAGGTCCAGGGTCCTGGGCGCGGGGGCCAGCTTCTTCCCGGCCACCCGCCAGGGCTGCTCCACGCGGGCCACGGTGACGCCGTGGGCGGGCAGGACGGCGGCCAGGGCCTGCAGGTCGCGGGCCTCGATGCCGCCGCCTGCGCCGTGGCTGACGGCGAGCACCAGCCGGGCCTTCTTCGCCTCGTGCCAGGTGATACGGGCGGGGCCGGCGTCGGTCTCGACGATCTCGGTCGTGTCGGAACTCACGTCAGAAGAGTGTGCCCTCTTCGGGCCCTTCCAGCTCCTTGAGCAGCTCGGGGCCGTTGTTGCGGACGTTGCTGACGGCCGTGGTGACGGGGTAGGCGCGCATCAGCCCGGCGGGCGGCGGGGCGAGCAGCTCGCGCAGGTCGTCGGCGTCCGTGCGGGAGGGGTCCAGCCAGGTGTCCCAGCGCTCGGGCGTCAGCATCAGCGGCATCCGGGGGTGGATTTCGGCCAGAGTCCGCGGACCGTCCGCCGGGGACACCGCCAGCGGGCTCTGCTCGGCCTCGGTGGTGATGACGGAGCACGTCACCCACCAGGCCTGCGGGTGGTCGTCCGGCAGTGTCTTGTCCCGCCAGAACTCGTACAGCCCGGCCATCGCGAAGACCGACCCGTCCGCCGGTGTCACGAAGTAGGGCTGCTTGCGCGGCCGCTTCTTCTTGCCCTCGACCTCCAGCTCGCGTTCCTGCCTGCCGGTGACCCACTCGTAGTAGCCGTCGGCGGGCACGATGCAGCGCCGGGAGGTGAAGGCGCGGCGGTAGGACGGCTTCTCGTGGACGGTCTCCGCGCGGGCGTTGATCATCCGGGCGCCGCCCTCGGGGGTCTTCGACCAGGACGGGACGAGCCCCCACTTCAGCTTGCGCAGCTGCCGAACCGGGCGCGGGTCGTCCGCGTCTTTCAGAGGGCGGTCGAGGACGGCGTAGACCTCTTTGGTGGGCGCCACGTTGTAGTCGGGCTCCAGAGTCTCCTCGGGCTCCCACTTCTCGATCTCAAAGATTCCTGCGAGATCCTCTGGCCTACGACTCGCTGCATACCGTCCGCACATACGTGCCACACTGCCAGATTCCATTCGCCCACAGGGAGCCAACGCCGCACATGGACAGCACCGCAACCGCCTCCCTCGCCTCCCTCTGGGACGAGGTCTCCGGCACGCAGCCCGAGCCCGACCTCTGGGTGGTGATCGCGACCCTGGCAGTCGCGCTCGCCGTGGTGATCCTGCACGGCCTGTGGCGTATCTCCCGCAACGCCATCACCATCGCTCACGAGGGCGGACACGGGCTCGTGGCCCTGCTCACCGGCCGCACCCTCACCGGCATACGGCTGCACTCGGACACCAGCGGCCTGACCGTCAGCCGCGGCAAGCCGTACGGCATCGGCATGATCCTCACCGCGGCCTCCGGCTACACCGCCCCGCCCCTGCTGGGCCTCGGCGGCGCGGCCCTGCTGGGCTCCGACCGCATCACGCTCCTGCTGTGGCTGGCCACGGCCCTGCTGCTGGCCATGCTCGTGATGATCCGCAACGCCTACGGCGCCCTCACCATGATCGTCACCGGCGGCCTGTTCGTCCTGGTGTCCTGGCTGGCCGGCCCTCAGGTACAGGCGGCGTTCGCGTACGTGGTGGTGTGGTTCCTGCTGATCGGCGGGGTGCGTCCGGCGTTCGAGCTCCAGGCCAAGCGGGCGCGGGGCGGGGCGGGGGACTCGGACGCGGACCAGTTGTCGCGCCTGACGCATGTGCCGGCGGCGTTGTGGCTGTTTCTTTTCCATGCGGTGTCGCTGTGCTCCCTGATAGGGGGCGGGCGCTGGCTGCTGGACTTGTGACGCGCCCCGAAGGGGCGCAGCCGCACCGGGCGCGGGACTGCGCCGACGTGCGGCCCCGCCGCCTGGGCGCGACCAGCCCCACGGCACCGCACCCGAGCGACGGCCTCCTTATAAAGTGGGGCCCATGGCCCCGAACACCGCAGACACCGCCCTCTGGCCCGCCCCGCACGCGAGCGGAGCCGTCGACGCGACGGTCCACGTGCCCGGGTCCAAGTCGGTCACCAACCGCGCCCTCGTCCTCGCCTCCCTCGCCTCCGAACCGGGCTGGCTGCGCCGCCCGCTGCGCTCCCGCGACACGCTGCTGATGGCAGCCGCGCTGCGCGCCATGGGCATCGAGATCGAGGAAGGCGTCGGCCCGGACGGCACCGGCGAGGCCTGGCGTGTGATCCCCACGGGCCTGCGCGGCCCGGCCACGGTCGACGTCGGCAACGCCGGCACGGTGATGCGGTTCCTGCCGCCGGTCGCCGCGCTCGCCGACGGTCCCGTCCGCTTCGACGGCGACCCCCGCTCCTACGAGCGTCCCCTGAACGGAGTCATCGACGCGCTGCGTCAGCTCGGCGCCCGGATCGACGACGACGGCCGTGGCGCGCTGCCGCTGACCGTGCACGGCAGCGGCGCCCTGGACGGCGGCCCGGTCGCCATCGACGCGTCCTCCTCGTCGCAGTTCGTGAGCGCCCTGCTGCTGTCCGGCCCGCGCTTCAACCAGGGCGTCGAGGTCCGCCACACCGGCGCCACGCTGCCCTCCATGCCGCACATCCGCATGACCGTCGACATGCTGCGCGCGGTCGGCGCCCAGGTGGACACACCCGAGTCGGGCGGCGAACCGAACGTCTGGCGGGTCACGCCCGGCGCCCTGCTCGGCCGCGACCTGACGATCGAGCCGGACCTGTCCAACGCCCAGCCGTTCCTGGCGGCCGCGCTGGTGACCGGCGGCCGGGTCGTCATCCCGGACTGGCCGGCCCGCACCACCCAGCCCGGTGACCGGCTGCGCGAGATCTTCACCGAGATGGGCGGCTCCTGCGAACTGACCGAGTTCGGGCTCGTGTTCACCGGCTCCGGCTCGATCCACGGCATCGACGTCGACCTGAGCGAGGTCGGCGAGCTGACGCCGGGCATCGCGGCGGTCGCGGCCCTCGCGGACTCCCCGTCGACCCTGCGCGGCGTGGCCCATCTGCGGCTGCACGAGACGGACCGCCTGGCGGCGCTGACCAAGGAGATCAACGAACTCGGCGGTGACGTCACGGAGACCGCCGACGGTCTGCACATCCGCCCGCGCCGACTGCACGGCGGGATCTTCCACACGTACGACGACCACCGCATGGCCACGGCCGGCGCGATCCTCGGCCTGGTGGTCGACGGAGTGCAGATCGAGAACGTGGCGACGACGGCCAAGACCCTGCCCGACTTCCCCGACCTGTGGACCGGGATGCTCGGGGCGTAGGACGCGGGGATCAGGTCATGCGCCGCTACGGCAAGCACACCGACGAGGACGACATCCGCACCCGTCCCGGCCGCCGGAACACCCGGCCCCGGACGAACATCCGGCCCAAGCACGAGGACGCCGCCGAGGGTCTCGTCCTCACGGTCGACCGGGGCCGCCTGACCTGCCTCGTCGAGGACCGTGTGGTGATGGCGATGAAGGCCCGCGAGCTGGGCCGCAAGGCGGCGGTGGTCGGCGACCGCGTGGCGCTCGTCGGCGACCTGTCCGGAAGGAAGGACTCACTCGCGAGGATCGTCCGCATCGAGGAACGGACGTCCGTACTCCGTCGCACGGCGGACGACGACGACCCGTACGAGCGCGTGGTCGTCGCCAACGCCGACCAGCTGGCCGTCGTCACCGCCCTGGCCGACCCCGAGCCCCGCCCGCGGCTGATCGACCGCTGCCTGGTCGCGGCCTACGCCGGCGGCCTGGACCCGCTGCTGGTCCTGACCAAGTCGGACCTCGCCCCGCCCGACAAGCTGCTGGAGCTGTACGGGCACCTCGACATCCCCTACGTCGTCACCAGCCGCGAGGAACTCCAAAGCGGCACCGCCGTCGCCCGCGTACGCGAGCAGCTCGACGGCAAGATCACCGCGTTCGTCGGCCACTCCGGTGTCGGCAAGACGACCCTGGTCAACGCGCTGGTGCCACAGGAGCAACGGCGTACGACGGGACATGTGAACGCGGTGACGGGCCGCGGCCGGCACACCACCACCTCGGCGCTTGCCCTGCCGCTGTCGGGCAGCGACGGCTGGGTGATCGACACGCCGGGCCTACGGTCCTTCGGGCTGCACCACGTGGACCCTGCCCAGGTCATCCACGCCTTCCCCGACCTGGAGCCGGGCACCGAGGGCTGCCCGCGCGCGTGCAGCCATGACGAGCCCGACTGCGCGCTGGACGCGTGGGTGGCGGAGGGGCACGCGGATCCGGCGCGGCTGTACTCGCTGCGGCGGCTGCTGGCCACGCGGGAGCGGAAGGAAGGCGACTGACCTCCGCGTTGTTTGTCTTGGCGTGTGGACGGTAAGTGCATAATCGCACCAAGCCGGACGCAAGACCGACCAGAAGCTGAAAAATCTGGCGTACACGCTCCAACTGACTAAGCGGTCGCTGAACGTGGGATACGGGAGGAACGACTCATGGCGTGGCTGCTGGTCATAGTGGCGGGATTGCTGGAGACCGGCTTCGCCGTGTGTCTGAAGCTGTCGCACGGTTTCACACGGCTCTGGCCGACGATCGCGTTCTGCGTCTTCGCCCTCGGCAGCTTCGGCCTGCTGACCCTGGCGCTGAAGAGACTCGATGTGGGTCCCGCCTACGCCGTGTGGACCGGTATCGGCGCGGCGGGCACGGCGATCTACGGCATGGTGTTCCTGGGCGACCTGGTGTCGACGCTGAAGATCGTGTCGATCAGCCTCGTCATCATCGGTGTGGTCGGGCTCCAGTTGTCGGGTTCGGCGCACTGACGCCCTGTCAGCCGGCCTGCCGCTGAAGGGCGCTGCGGACCAGGGCGGCGACGCCGCCCTCGCCGGGTGGCGCGGCCACGCAGGACAGGGCGAGCCGGACGGCGAGTTCGCATGCGCGGGCGAGGTCCGCGGTGTCGGACTTGGGGGTGCCGGATCCCGCCAGGGCGGTGACGGCACGGTCGCGGACGAAGGCGACGAAGTCGCCGGGGGAAGGCAGTGGGCCGTCGGCGCGGCGCTGGGCCGGTACGACGGAGGTGGAGGGCACGGCCGACAGGGCCGGGGACGGCAGCCGTTCGCTCCAGCAGCCGGTGAGCATGGCGCGGACGAGGGCGTTCTCGCGGGCCGCCGCGGTGGTCCACTCGGCGGTGGCGGTGAGCCGGTCGCGCGGGTCGCTGTGCGCGGTGAGCGCGCGGTCGACGCCGGCGAGATATCCGTCGGCCTCCCTCCGTACGAGCGCCCGGGCGAGGCCGTCCTTGCCGCCGAACTCGTTGTACAGCGTCTGCCGGGACACTCCTGCCGCCGCGGCCACGTCCACCATCCGTACGGCGGACCACGGCCGGCGCGCCAGCGCCGTGTAAGCGGCGTCCAGTAGAGATTCCCGCGCTGCAGGCATCATCGCCTCCCCTTGGGGCGAGCGGCATTGCGCCCAGATTTGACGCGCACGAAACCACTGTCAAGGGTTCACGAGCGCATGCGGGGGCGCCTTTGAGCCGACCTACGCGGGTACCTCCGGCGGTTTGGCCGGGTCGCCGTTCCGCTGCCGCAGGCCGCGTCACTGCGGGCAGTCGTGCCGCTTGGCCCACAAGCCCCCTGTAGCCCCACCCCCACCTCGGCAGATAGGTTCGTTACATGCCCGACTATCTCGACGACCTGCGTCTCGCCCACGTCCTCGCCGACGCCGCCGACGCCGCGACGACGGACCGGTTCAAGGCCCTCGACCTCAAGGTCGAGACCAAACCGGACTTGACCCCGGTGAGCGAAGCGGACAAGGCCGCCGAAGAACTCATCCGCGGCCAGCTCGCCCGCGCCCGCCCCAGAGACGCGATCCTCGGCGAGGAGTACGGCGTCGAGGGCACCGGCCCCCGCCGCTGGGTGATCGACCCGATCGACGGCACCAAGAACTACGTACGCGGCGTCCCGGTCTGGGCCACCCTCATCTCCCTGATGGAAGCCGGCGAGGGCGGCTTCCAGCCCGTCGTCGGCGTCGTCTCCGCCCCCGCCCTCGGCCGCCGCTGGTGGGCCGCGAAGGGCTACGGCGCGTTCTCCGGCCGCAGCCTCACGAAGGCGACCCGCCTCCAGGTCTCCCGCGTCGGAAAACTCGCCGACGCCTCCTTCGCGTACTCCTCGCTCAGCGGCTGGGAGGAGCAGGGCCGCCTGGACGGCTTCCTGGACCTCACCCGCGAGGTGTGGCGCACGCGCGCGTACGGCGACTTCTGGCCGTACATGATGGTCGCCGAGGGCGCCGTCGACATGTGCGCCGAGCCGGAGCTGTCGCTCTGGGACATGGCCGCCAACGCGATCATCGTCACGGAGGCCGGCGGCACCTTCACCGGACTCGACGCCCGCCCGGGCCCGCACAGCGGCAACGCGGCCGCGTCGAACGGCCTGCTGCACGACGAGTTGCTGGGGTACCTCAACCAGCGCTACTGAACAGGCCCGCTGTTACCGAGCGCCCCCTTGTTGCCCCTCTCTTTGCCTGCCACTCTGAGAGTCCGCCCGCTTGTGAACTTGTGAAAACATGAACAAACGGCGGGACACTCCCAGGAGGTGGCTCCATCCATGCTCGTCCGTGACGCCATGACCACCGTCGTCCTCACCATCGGCCCGACCCACACCCTCCGCCAGGCCGCCGCGCTGATGTCCGCCCGCAAGGTCGGCGCGGCCATCGTCCACGACCCCGACGCCGGCGGCATCGGCATCCTCACCGAACGCGACATCCTCATCTCCGTGGGCCAGGGCCAGGATCCGGACACGGAACGCGCCCACGCCCACACCACCACCGACGTCGTGTTCGCCGCTCCGACCTGGACCCTGGAGGAGGCGGCCGGCGCCATGGCGCACGGCGGTTTCCGTCACCTCATCGTGCTGGACCGCGACGAGCCCGCCGGCATCGTCTCGGTCCGCGACATCATCCGCTGCTGGGCACCGGCGCGTCAGCAGGTGCCCGCCTGACAGCAGGGACGGCCCGGAGGCCCCCGAAGGGGCCCGGGCCGTCCCTGCCCCAAGCGGTCCAGCGCTGGAGTTCAGCCGCGCAGGGCCTGGACCGCGACCTCCAGCCGCTTTCCGTAGTCCCCGTCGGCCTGACGGAAGTTGTCGATCGCCCGCTCGACGATGTCGTCCCGCGAGACCTTGGCGATGAATCCCGCCAGGTTGGCGATCAGGCGTCCCTTCTCGTCCTCGCCCATCAGCCGGTAGAGGTTGCCCGCCTGCACGAAGTCGTCGTCCTCGGCGTGCACCGGGGCCGGGTGGTTGCCCGTCACGCCGCTCACGGCCGTGGCGGACCACAGCGGACGGTCCGTCTGGAACGGGCCGCCGAAGCTGTTCGGCTCGTAGTTCTTCGCGCCCTTGTGGCGGCCGTCGTAGAGGTGACCGTCACGGGAGTTGGTGCGCGCCACAGTGGCGTGCGGGCGGTTCACCGGCAGGTGGTCGGCATTGATGCCGACGCGGTAGCGGTGGGCGTCGCCGTACGCGAAGAGGCGGCCCTGGAGCATCTTGTCCGGGGACGGGCCGATGCCCGGCACGAAGTGTGCGGGGCTGAAGATCGACTGCTCGACCTCGGCGAAGATGTTCTCCGGGTTGCGGTTGAGCTCCAGCTTGCCGATCTCGATCGGCGGGTAGTCGGCGTGTGGCCACACCTTGGTCAGGTCGAACGGGTTGAAGCGGTACGTCGCCGCGTCCGCCTCCGGCATGATCTGCACCTGCACGGTCCAGGACGGGAACTCACCGCGCTCGATGGCCTCGCGCAGATCGCGCTGGTGGGAGTCGGGGTCCTCACCGGCCAGCCGGTTGGCCTCGGCCTGCGTGAGGTTCTTGATGCCCTGGTCGGTCTTGAAGTGGTACTTGACCCAGAAGACCTCACCGGCCACGTTCCGCCACTGGAAGGTGTGCGAGCCGAAGCCGTCCATGTGGCGGTACGAGGCGGGGATGCCGCGGTCGCCGAACAGCCAGGTCACCTGGTGCGTGGACTCGGGCGACAGGCTCCAGAAGTCCCAGACGTTGTCCGCCTCCGTCGAGCCGGTGTACGGGTCGCGCTTCTGGGTGTGGATGAAGTCCGGGAACTTGATGGCGTCCTTGATGAAGAACACCGGGGTGTTGTTGCCGACGAGGTCGTAGTTGCCCTCCTCGGTGTAGAACTTCAGCGCGAAGCCGCGCGGGTCGCGGACGGCGTCCGCCGCCCCCAGGTTGCCGGCCACGGTCGAAAAGCGCAGGAAGACCTCGGTCTGCTTGCCGGTCCCGGAGAGGAACGCGGCACGCGTGTACGGGGTGACGTCGGCGGTCACCGTGAAGGTGCCGTAGGCCCCGGCGCCACGGGCGTGCACGACACGCTCCGGGATGCGCTCGCGGTTGAAGTGGGCGAGCTTCTCCAACAGGAGCTGGTCCTGGACCAGCACCGGGCCGCCCACACCCGCGGTCTCGCTGTTCTGGTTGTCGGCGACCGGAGCACCGGCCTCCGTGGTGAGCGGTCCCTGCGTCACGTGTGCCTCCTGTGCCATTCCTGAACGTTCCTGCCCCTCGGCCAAAGTCATCCTCGATCCCACAATAGACATTGTCTAAAACAAGTAGGACTCTAACTTCACACCTGTTCGCGACCTGGTCCCCTTTGCTGTTAGGCTGTTGGCCATGAGTGACCTTCTGGAACGGCTGCGCGGACGCGGATGGCGGATGACCGCGCAGCGGCGCGTCGTGGCCGAGGTCCTCGACGGCGAACACGTCCACCTGACGGCCGACGAGGTCCACGCCCGGGCCGTCGCCAAGCTGCCCGAGATCTCCCGGGCGACCGTCTACAACACACTCGGCGAGCTCGTGTCGCTCGGCGAGGTGCTCGAGGTCTCCACGGACCAGCGCGCCAAGCGGTACGACCCGAACGCCCACCAGCCGCACCACCACCTGGTCTGCGCCCAGTGCGGCGCGATCCGTGACGTGCACCCGGTGGGCAACCCGCTGGCGGACCTCCCCGACTCGGAGCGCTTCGGCTTCACGGTCTCGGACGTCGAGGTGACGTACCGCGGCGTCTGCCCGAACTGCGTGGCCGCCTAGTCTTCGCACGCGAGAGCCCCGGCACCGATGGGTGCCGGGGCTTCCCGATGCCCGCACATGCCAGGCCCACTGCCCGCACACTTCCCGTATCTGACGAGTCGTCATATGGTCAGCGGCACCCACCAGTCCGTTCCGCACTCCGCGAGGAGACCGAAGCGGGAGAGCCGTATCCGAAAGTCACCGCCCATGACCTGTCACGCACCTTCGGCCGGGGCCCTCGCGCGGGCGGCGCCCTCGGCCCCCTCGACCTGACCGTCGCGCCGGGCGAGTTCGTCTGCCTCGTCGGCCCCTCGGGCTGCGGCAAGTCCACCCTGCTGCGCATCGCCGCCGGTCTGCTCCGGCCCAGCACCGGCACGCTGGAGATCCGCACGTCCAGTCCGCGCCCGGCGGCCATGATCTTTCAGGACTACGGCATCTACGACTGAAAGACCGTCCAGGCCAACGTCCGCTTCGGTCTCGACGTCCAGCGCGTCCCACGCCGGGAGGCGAACGCCCGCGCCGCCGACTGGCTGGCCCACAGGCCTCGCCGACTTCGCGCACGCCTACCCGGCGGCCCTCTCCGGCGGCATGCGGCAACGCGTCGCCATCGCCCGCGCCCTGGCCGCTGCTGGAGATCACCCAGGCGCTGCGCACCACGACCCTGTTCATCACCCACAGCCTGGAGGAGGCGATCGTCCTCGGCGACCGCGTCCTGGTGATGTCCGCCCGCCCGGGCCGGATCATCGCCGCACACCGCCCGCCCTTCCCGCGCCCGCGCACCGGCGACGTCCGCGCCACCCCCGAGTTCACCGCGCTGAAGAGCGAGCTGTGGGACCTGCTGCGCAAGGAGGCGGTGTCCGCATGACCACGGTCGCTCCCGAGACGAGGGCGTCGGTCCCGATCCGCCGCCTGGGCCCCCGCGACGTCGCCGGTGCGCGGCGGCCGTACCCCTCCTTCTGGTGCTGCTCTGGCAGCTGGCGGCGGTCCGGGCTGGATCGACGACCGCGTCTACCCGGCGCCGTCCACGATCCTCGCCGACGGCTGGGACCGGGCCGCGGCCGGTGACCTGTGGCCCGACGTGTGGGCGACGCTCAAGCGTGTCCTGGCCGGCTACACCCTCGGCACTGCGGCGGGCCACCTCCTGGGCTTACTGATGGGTTCGCTGTCGCTGGCACGGGCCCCCTGGAACCGCTCCTGGACGCCCTGTACGTCGTACCGAAGCCGGCCCTGCTCCCCGTCTTCCGGAACATGTTCGGCCTGGGCGAGGGCCCGCAGGGTGGCCCTGGTGACGGCCACGGTCTTCTTCTTCGTCTGGATCTCGACGATGTCGGCGGTCATGGCGGTCCCCGACGGCCACCGCGACGCCGGGCGGGTCTTCGGCGCCTCCCCCTGGTAGATGTTCCGCCACGTCCTGCTCCCGGCCTCCCTGCCCGCCGTCCTGGTCGGCGCGCGGATCGCGGCGGGTGTGGCGGTCCTGGTGATCGTCGCCTCGGAACAGATCGCCGCGAGCGACGGCCTCGGCCATCTGGTCTTCGACTCCCGCGCCCCCTTCCAGAACGACGTGATGTTCGTCGGCATCGTCTGCGTCGCCGTCCTGGGCGTGCCCTTCTCCGAGCTGGTCCGCTTCGTCGGCCGGCTGCTCACCCCGTGGGCTCCGCGCGACCGGGGACGGGGGCAGTCATGAGGGGACGTACGTACGGTCCAGCCCTGCTCGCGACCGCGCTACTGGTCTCGGCGGCCTGCTCGTCGTCGTCATCCGGGACCTCCACGCCGAAAGCGGACGCCGGAACGCGCACGGTCCGCCCGGTCGAGGGCTACGGCGCCGGCTCCTGGACGGACCCCGCCGACCTCGCCCCCGACCGCACCCCGGCCCGCTGCCACCCGGGCTCCCCGCCCGCCCAGAGGCTCCCAGAGCCCCGCAGGCTGACCATCGCGACGGGCACACTCGGCGCCGAGTACGTCGCGCCCCTGCGCGTGGCCCTCGACAAGGGCGAGTTCGGCGAGGAGGGCCTGGACGTCACGCTGAAGGTGCTGCCGACGCCCGGGGCCCTCCCGCTGCTGGCCAAAGACGAGGTCGACGCGCTCTGGGCGGCACCGGAGGCAGCCGTCATGAACGGCATCCGCGGCGGCTTCACCATCCGCTGGGTCGCGGGGAACTTCTCGCCCGACCCCGAGTCCAAGAGCGGCCTGTGGGTCCGGCTGAAGGACGGCGAGACGGCGACCGCCGTCCGGATGGCCGAGCGGAAGCTCGGCACGATGATCGGCAAGGGCTCCGTGATCGCCTACCCCATGGAGCAGGCCTTGGAGCGGCACGGCAGCGGCCTCGACCGGATCCGCTACTAGCAACTGGGCTCCGCCGACGCCCTCACGGCCCTGGAGAACGGCGGCGTCGACTCCGCGTGGCTGCTCGACCCGGTATGGCGCCGGGGCGACGGCGAACCCGGCTACGCCCTCCTGGGCGGCCAGCCCCCCGGCGAGCCCCTGGGCGGCATGCTCTACGGCCCGAGCCTGCTGAACGACGACGTGGACGCGGGTGTGGCCCTGCTGCGGGCGTACATCCGCACGGTGAACACGTACTTCACGACCGACTACAAGAAGGACGAGATCTTCGTCACATACCTGGCGAAGCTCCTGAAGACGGACGAGACGGTCCCGCGCTCGACACCGTCGCTCCGCATGGACTGGGAAATCCGCACCGGCACGACCGACCGCCTCCAGTCCGCCTACCGCGCCCAGGGCGCAGCGGAAGGCGACTCGCTCCCCCAGTCCCAGACAGTGAACCGCTCCCTCTACGAGGAGGCGGTAGGGCACCGCCGGTAGACACACCGAGGGCCGGAACCCTTTCGGATTCCGGCCCTCGGTCTTCAGTAGCGGGGACAGGATTTGAACCTGCGACCTCTGGGTTATGAGCCCAGCGAGCTACCGAGCTGCTCCACCCCGCGTCGATGAATGCAACGTTACGTCAAGGCGCAGGACGGATGCAAATCGCTTACCCAGCTGCGGGCAGTCGCCCGCTTGGGCGGCACGGGTGGGCGCAGCGGGCCTCACGCCGACAGTTCCTGCCTGAGCGCATCCCGCAACCGAGTCGCCCGCTCCGTCACGGACCCCGGCCCCAGCGCCACCGCCCGATCGGCCCACCGCTGCCCCTCCGCCAGCTCTCCCCGACGCGCGTAGACCAGGGCCAGCCGCAACGCCGCCCGCCCGTGCCCGGCGTCAGCCGCCCGCGTCCACCACACCGCCGCCTCGGGCTCACTCCCCTCCCGGGCCAGCAGCAGCCCGAGATTGAACGCGCCGTTGCGGGACCCGGCCTCGGCGGCCTCCCGGTACCACCGAGCCGCCTCGACGACGTCCCCCCGGGCCGCCGCGAGCATGCCCACTCGCACCTGCGCCCGCCGGTGCCCCTGCGAGGCCGCTCTCTCGTACCACTCCTCGCACTCGCTTCGCCGGTGCACCGGCTCCCCGAGCTCGTGCGCGGGCTCCGGCGGACGGCGCGCGTCGAGCACGGTCGCCAGCCGGTACGCGGCCTCGGCGCTGCCGCCCCCGGCCGCACACCGCAGATGCCGCTCGGCCTCCTGTTCGTCGCCGTCCCGCAGCCGGGCCATGCCGACCTGGAGCGCCGCCTCGGTGTGCCCGGCGGCCGCGGCCCGCTCGTACCAGCGCAGCGCGGCCTGCTCCTCGCCCCGGCCGGCATGCAGGATGCCCAGGTTGAAGGCGGCGTCCACGCTCCCGGCCTCCGCGGCCTTGGAGAACCACGGCTCCGCGCCCGTCTCGTCCCCGCCCCGCAGCAGCAGGATCGCCAGTGCGTTCGCGGCCTCCCGGTGCCCGGCGTAGGCCGCGCGCCGGTACCACTGCTCGGCCTGAGCCGTGCGCCCCTGCTCGGCGCAGAGCAGTCCGAGGTTGTAGGCGCCGTTCACGTCGCCCGCGTCCATCGCGGCCCGGTACCAGCGCTCGGCGGTCTGGGTCTCGCCCCGCTCGGCGTGCAGCGCGCCCAGCGCGTTCGCCGCGTTGCCGTCGCCGTCCTGGGCGGCCCGCAGCCACCACACGGCGGCGTTCTCGGTGTCGCCCGCGTCACGCAGCAGGAAGCCGAGCGCGCAGGCGGCCCGCGCCTCGCCGTCCTTGGCGGACGTCAGGTACCAGCGTCCGGCCTCCTTGAGCTCGCCGCGCTTCTCCAGGATCGTCCCGAGGTGCAGCGCGGCGCGCCGGTGGCCGCGCGCGGCGGCCTGCCGGTACCACTGCTCGACCTCGTCCAGCACCTGGACACCGTCGTCACCGTCGGCCTCCCACGCCGCCTTCCGGTCCAGCGCCCGGGCCAGGCGGTACGCCGCCTCCCGGTGCCCGCGCTCGGCCGCCACCCGCATCCACTTCTCGGCCCCGGCGTCGCCGCGGTGCTCCAGCAGGTCGGCGAGGGCGTACGCGCCCAGGGTGTGTCCCTGTTCCGCGGACTGGCGCAGCCAGTACTCGGCGGCGGGTTCGTCGCCGCGCTCGCGGTGGTGCCGCCCGAGGGCGTGCGCCGCCGCCGCGGATCCGGCGACGGCGGCGATACGCCACCAGCCTGCGGCCTCGTCGGCGTACCCCCGCTGGTGGAGCAGGACTCCCAGGTTGTTGGCGGCGGCCCGGTCGCCCGCGGCGGTGGCGGCACGCAGGTGGGGTTCGGCACCGTCGAGATCGCCACGGCGCAGCAGCATGGCCCCGAGGACACTCATCGCCTCGACGTCGCCGGCCTCCGCAGCGAGCCGCTGGCGCAGCTCCTCGGCCGCCTCGTCGGCGATCTCCCCGGCCTCGTCCGGGGTGTCGGTGTCCTCCCGGTTGGAAGGCTGCACAAAACGCCCTGTCTCGAACAGAGTTGCCTTGTCCCCCATAACGTCCATCGTCGCACCACCTGCAACCTGGGTACACCTGGTATACCGCAGCCAGTGAGGTCACTACAGCGTTTTGTCGACATGCCCACAGAGAGACAAGTCAAACACAGTTTTCCCAACTCCCCCCGGCGGCGCGGCCGCAGCCCGCACCAGCACATGCGTTCACACATCACGAAGGCCCGGATTCCTGTATGGAATCCGGGCCTTCGTGGTCGCTCCGTCACTCGGACTTCGCGTTTTCAGTAGCGGGGACAGGATTTGAACCTGCGACCTCTGGGTTATGAGCCCAGCGAGCTACCGAGCTGCTCCACCCCGCGCCGTTGTGTTCACAACCGTATCACGGCGCGGGGTGGGCGTTTGACCAGGCCAGGCCCTAACTGCTCGGCTTCGGGCTCGGACTGCCGCTCGGGCCGGCGCCGGGCTTGCTCTCGCCGCCCCCGGCACCTCCGCGGCCGGCTTGGGCCTGCGCGTCCTCGGCCCGCTGCAGAGCGTCCTCGAGGTCCTTCTGCGCCCGGCCGTACGCCTCCCAGTCGTTCCCCTTCAGGGCCTCCTGACCCGCGTCGAACGCCTTCTGGGCGTCCTCCAGGGCCTGTTGGACCGTCGGGTTGTCGGACGTCGGCGGTGGCGTCGTGGTGTCACCCTCGTCCGGTGGCTCCGGGGCCTGTCCCTCCGTCCCGAAGATCTTGTTGAGGGCCTCATCGAGCGTGTTCTCGAAGGCGGTCTGGCCTCCGTAGGTGACCAGCACCTTCCGCAGCAGCGGGTACTTCAGTCCACCACCGCGTACGTAGACCGGCTCCACGTAGAGCAGCCCGCCGTCGAGCGGCACCGTCAGCAGGTTGCCGTACTCGACTTCGGAGTCGCCGCCTCTCAGGAGCCTGATGGACTCGGCGATCTCCTCTTGCGAGTTGAACTGGCTCTGGACCTGCTGGGGCCCGTTGACCGTCGTGTTCGTCGGGAGTTTCAGGATTCTGATCTTGCCGTAGTCACTGGTGCCCGCCTCGGCGTCGACCGCCATGAAGGCACTGAGGTTGTCCCGGCCGTTGGGCGTGAAGGTCGTCGTCAGCGAGAACGACTGGGACTTCTGGTCGGGCATCTTCATGCTCAGGTAGTACGGCGGCACCGCGTTGCCCGACCGGTTCGTCGGGTCGTCCGGCACCTGCCACACCTCGCTGCCGCTGAGGAACGTCGTCGCGTCCCTCACGTGGTAGCGCGTGAGCAGCTCCCGCTGGACCTTGAACAGGTCCTGGGGATAGCGCAGATGGTCCATCAGCGACTTGGAGATGTCGCTCTTGGGCTCCACCGTGTCCGGGAAGGCCTTCATCCAGGTCTTCAGGACCGGGTCCTTGGTGTCCCACTGGTAGAGCTTGACCTTGCCGGTGTACGCGTCGACGGTCGCCTTCACCGAGTTGCGGATGTAGTTGACCTGGTTCTGCTGGGCCACCACCGCGCGGTTGTTGTTGGCGGCGGTCAGCGAGTCGGCCGTCGTGTCACCGAGGGTCGTACGCGAGGAGTACGGATATCCGTTCGTCGTCGTGTACGCGTCCACGATCCACTGGATACGGCCGTCCACGACCGCGGGGTAGGCGTCGCCGTCGATGGTCAGCCAGGGGGCGACCGCCTCGACGCGCTCCTTGGGCGTGCGGTTGTACAGGATCCTCGAACCTTCGCCGATGGCGCCCGAGTACAGGATCTGCGGTTCGCCGAACGCCACCGCGTACGCGGCCCGGTTGACCGGGTTGGAGAGGTTGACCCCGCTGTCGCCCTTGTAGCTGGTGGTCTTCTCACCGTTGTCGTCGGAGTAGTCGATCTCCTTCTGGGGACCGCCGACGATCGAGTACGTGGTGGTCTTCTCGCCGTAGTAGACCCGCTGCTCGTACGTGCCGAGGTCGCCCTTGGAGGGCAGGTCGGACTCCGTGAAGACCGGGCGTCCCTGCGCGTCGGCGCTGGTGCCCTCGGCGGCGACCACTCCGTATCCGTGGGTGTAACGGAAGTGGTTGTTGATCCAGTTCTTCTTCGGGATGCCGGCGAGGTTGATCTCACGCAGGCCGAGGACGGTGTCCTGCTCCTTGCCGTCCTTGGAGTACCGGTCGACGTCCAGGTTGTTCGGGAACGCGTAGTAGTTCCTGATCTGCTGGAGCTGCTGGAACGTCGGCGAGACGATGTTCGGGTCCATGATCCGGATGCTCGCCGTGGAGCCGACGTCATCGCGGAGCGTGGTCTTGTCCTCGGTCTTGCTCGTGCCCGTGTAGTCGGTGACCTTGGTGCCGTCGATGCCGTAGGCCTTGCGCGTCGCCTCGAGGTTCTTCTCGACGTACGGCGCTTCCTTGGCCTGCTCGTTCGGCTGGACCTGGAACTTCTGCACGATCGCCGGGTACAGGCCGCCGATGAGGATCGCGGAGAGCACCATCAGGCCGAAGCCGATCACGGGCAGCTGCCAGGTGCGCCGCCAGATGGTGGCGAAGAACAGCAGCGCGCAGATGACGGCGATGCAGAACAGGATCGTCTTGGCCGGCAAGTATGCGTTGGCGTCGACGTACCTCAGGCCCGTCCAGTTGTCGGTCGCCCTGAAGTCGCTGGACTTGACCGCGAGTCCGTACCGGTCGAGCCAGTACGCGACCGCCTTGAGGGCCACGAAGATGCCGATGAGCACCGACAGGTGCCCGGTGGCCGCCGCCGTGGCGCGGGCGCCGGGGCTGGTGACACGCAGGCCGCCGTACAGGTAGTGCGTGAGCGCGGCGGCGATCACGGACAGGATCGCGGCGGCGAAGCCGAAGCCGAGCAGGAAGCGGTACCAGGGCAGATCGAAGGCGTAGAAGGCGACGTCCAGCTTGAACTGGGGGTCCTTCTGGCCGAAGGGCACGCCGTTGATCCACATCAGCCACGTCCGCCACTGGCCGGACGCGGAGGCGCCGGCGATCAGGCCCACCAGGGCCGTGATCCCGAGCAGCAGCCACTTCTTGTAGGGCGCGATGCTCATCCGGTAGCGGTCGAGGTTCTGCTGCTCCATCGACATGGCGCTCAGCGGCGGCCGAAGCCGGTGCGCCAGCCAGATGTTGAAGCCGACCGCGAGGGCCATGAGCAGACCGAAGACGAAGAAGAGCCCGATCTTGGTCCACAGGGTGGTGGTGAAGACCGACGAGTAGTTCACCGACCGGTACCAGAGCCAGTCCGTCCAAAAGCCCGCGAACATGGTGAACACCATGCCGAGGACGGCCAGGACGCCCAGTGTCATGAGCAGGGTCCGGACACGCCGGGACGGGCGGCCCACTCTGATCCGCGGCCCCGAAGGGCCTCCGCCGCGGTCCGGCATCTGGAAAGCCAAGGTGCGCACCTCGAAGTTCGCTGTTGATTCGTCAGGCCCGCGTCTTCACGGACCGTCTGCGGCCCCCGTGATCGTGGGCCCCCACCTATGCAACTTACTCACCGTTTACTCGGTTCCCGATTCCGGTCGGGAACGAGGCAGGATTGTGACCATGTCCAACACTCCCATGGCGGCGAGCCCGCTCACCCGGGCCGTGCTCGAGATCGACGAGTACGTCTCCGGCCTCGGCTGGGACCAGCCCGCCCGCCTCTTCGCACTCGTCGACACCGCCCGGCTCCGGGCCGAACAGCCCTCGCTCGCGGACCGGCTCGGTCTGGGCGACGAGTCGGAGAACTCCGGCCTCACCCCGATCGAGCAGGACGAAGTTCCAACGGGCAAGCCGCTCGACGAGTTCCTCGCCACCATCGCCTGGCCCGACTCGGTGGCCGGCTGTGCCCTCGCCGTGGAACGCCTGATGCTGCCGCCGTCCGCGGAGGCCCAGGTTCCGCAGGGCCTGGACGAAGCCGCGCTGTCGAAGTGGGTGGCGGACCACCCGGACCGCCAGGAGGTCCGTATGACGGTCGCGGTCCTGCGGGACGGCACCCGCGAGTCGGCCCTGCGCCTGCGCGAGAAGGACTCCCCGACTGAGGTTCTCACCGGCTCCGACCTGGTACCGGGCCTGGCGGAGGCATTGGCGGCGACGTTCGAGGAGTAGCCGGGCGGCCGCGCGGCCCGGGCCGGTCCCCGGGCCGGCGGACTACTTACCGCACGTCGGCAGATCGGCGGTGTCGCCGCTGCGGAGGTCCTCGAGAGCGCCGAGGGCGTCGTCGATGGTGTTCACCTTGATGAGGGTGAGGCCCTCGGGGGTGTCCTTGGCGGCGGCCTCGCAGTTGTCCGCGGGCGTCAGGAAGTACTGCGCGCCCTTGGCCCGCGCCCCCACGGTCTTCATCTCGATGCCGCCGATCGGACCGACCTTGCCCTCGTCGTCGATCGTCCCCGTACCGGCCACGAACTTGCCCCCGGTCAGGCTGCCCGGCGTGAGCTTGTCGTAGATGCCGAGCGCGAACATCAGACCGGCGCTCGGCCCGCCGACGTCGGCCAGCTTGATGTCGATGGTGAACGGGAACGTATGGTCGGTCCCCGCGGAGATCCCCACGATGGCCCGCTTCTCGCCGGTGTCGTCCGAGGTCGTCGTGGTGATGGTGATGTCCTGCGTCTTCGTCGGCGTCCGCTTCTCCTTCTCCGCGGCGGCCTGCTCCTTGGCGGGCACGATCGTGAAGCGGACGTCCTGGCCCGGCTTGTGCTTCGTGACGAGCTTCGCGACGTCGGCCGGCTCCTTGACCGCCGTACCGTCGACGGCCTTGATCACGTCCCCGGCGTGCAGCTTGCCCTCGGCCGGGGATCCCTTGACGACCGTCGAGACGATGACCCACGACTTCACCGGAACGTCGAGTTCCTTCAGCGCGGCGACCTTGGCGCTCTCCTGGGACTGGCTGAACTCCTCGGCGTTCTCCTGCGTGGACTGCTCCTCGGTCTTGCCGTCCGGGTAGAGCGTCTCGCGCGGCACCACCTTGTTGTCATGTGCGAGCCAGCCGTAGACGGCCTCCACCAGGTTCATCCGGTAGTCGGCGCTGGTGACCCGGACCGTCGTCATGTTCAGATGGCCACTGGTCGCATATGTCTTCCGCCCCGAGATCTGGAGCACCGGCTCGCCGCCGTGATCGCCCAGCGTGTTCACCGTCGGCCCCGGGGACATCTCCGAATACGGCACGGGGATGAACACTCCCGCGCACAGGAGCGCGATCAGCATCAGGGTGGAGGCGAGCATCGTCGCAGTGCGGCGTGGCATGACTCGACAGTACGGGACGGTCCTGTCAGCGCACCGTCAGGGCCGCCCGTCCGGGGCGGCCCTGTGGGCTCAAACGCCTGTGACCTGCTGTTTTCCTGGCCGTCAGCTACCCGGCCGGGGCTTCTCCATGGCCTCGCGGAAGCGGGCGTAACCGATGAGTTCCGGGCCGTCGCCACGGACCTTGCGGGTCCGGTTGGCCCAACTGCCCCAGAGGCCCGCGCCGATCGCAGCCACAAGCGGAATCAGCAACCAGGCGAGCGCCGCCATGCCGACCTCCAACCCCATTGAGCGTCCGCAACTGACTGATCAGCAGATTAACCATCCGCAGTGACAACGCTCACGCCAGGGGTCCGGTTACGCAACCGGAAGGCTGCGTCCCGGATTCAGCAGGCGCCCTCCCGTCGCCCGACCGCCATCCCTCAACGACGGCGCTACGCGCCGACCCATTCTTGGGTGCCGTCGGAGAACTGCTGGTGCTTCCAGATGGGCACTTCGTGCTTGAGGTCGTCGATCAGCTTCCGGCAGGCCTCGAAGGCCTCTCCCCTGTGCGGACACGAGACGGCGACGACCACGGCGAGGTCACCGACCCGGAGGTCCCCCACGCGGTGCACGGCCGCCAGCGCCCGCACCGGGAACTCGGCGACGACCTTCTCGGCGATCCGCCTCATCTCGGCCTCGGCACTGGGGTGGCAGGAGTACCCCAGCTCCGCCACGTCGGCACCCCCGTCGTGGTTGCGCACGGTGCCCACGAAGAGCGCCGTGCCGCCGGCCGCGTCGTCCCCGACGGCCCGGAACACCTCCTCCACGGAAAGGGCCGTTTCCCGGATCCCGATCAGTCTGATCGGATCCTGCGCGGCCTGCTCACCCGGGTGATCACTCGTGGATGCCATGCCTCCATCGTGCCGTACGCGACCGACGGCGCGGAATAGAGCTATCGACCGGCACGCGCGCGTGCGCCTTTGGAGTCTCCTACAGGGGCGTCTGTCAGATCCGTCGCCGCGCCTTCCGCGCTCGCCGCACCACCGCGGCCGCGCCCAGCAGTGCCACCGTCGCTCCCGCGGCACCCGCGGCCGTCGCGTCCTTGCGGCCCAGTCGCCGACCGGCCACCGTGTGCCGGCCGGAGACCTCCTCCAGCAGCTCCGCCAGCACCTCCTCGTTGGTGTACCGCGGCCGCCACCCGGCATCGTGCAACCGGCTGCCGCTCACCACCCAGGGGTACATCGTGTACGCCAGGTCCCCGGCCGGAGACGGCGTGAGCCCGATGCGGTGCAGGCGCGCCGCCGCACCCAGCGCGACCGCCGACGGCAGCTCCATCCGCCGGATGCCGCTGAGCTCCTCGACCTCCTCCTGCTCCAGCCACCCGTCGCACCCGACGGTCAGTTCCCCGTCGACCTTCTCCAGGACGGCGTACTCCAGCGCGCCGCACAGGTCCTCGACGTGGCAGAACTGCCACGCGGGCCGCGACCCGGCGACGACGAGCAGCCGAGGAGACTCGAAGTACCTGGTCAGCGCCGTGTCCGTGCCTCCCACCAGGATGGCCGGCCGCACCACGGTGACGTTGAGCCCCGGGTGTGCCCGAGGCGCCCGCCGCGCCAGCCGCTCGATCTCCAGCAGGTCGCCGACGCCCGTCGCCTCGGCCGTGGCCCGCAGCTCCGCGTCCTCGGAGAGCGGCAGCTCGTTGTCCGGCAGCGCCCCGTAGACCATCGCCGAGGTGCACAGCACGACCCGGTGCACTCCGGCCGCCGCGGCCGCCGTCAGGACGGTCTGTGTCCCCCGTACGTTGTAGGCCGTTCGGGCGGCGGCGTCGGTCTCCAGGTCGAGATCCAGCGCCAGGTGCACCACCACGTCGGCGCCCCGCAGCTTCTCCGCGATGGCCGGATCCCGGACGTCCAGGATGTGCCACTGCGCCGCGGCACACTCGCCGCGCCGCTCGTCGATGGCCACGACCTGCTTGACCTCGTCGGACGCGGCGAGCTGCTCGGTGAGCAGGGCGCCGACGCCGTACGCGGCACCGGTGACCGCGACGACGGGTCCGCGTGCCGCGGGACTCGCGGAACTGGTTGACTGGTTTCGCGCTGCGCGAACCTGCGGATCTGGGGAACTCACCGGGCGTCTCCAGCGGTTGTCTTCAGTACGAGCGCGAGCGACGCGTGCGTACCAGGTGGCATCCATCCTGCCGCAGGCTGTCAGTCGGCGAAGCACCGAGGCCCGATCCGCCCCAGGTGTCTACGCTGGGTGGTGTTGTCGGGCAGCCGTGCCGCCGGAAAGAACCGGCGGCCCTACCAGCCGAGGAATCCCGTGAGTGACACCCCATTCGGATTCGGCCTTCCGCCGGAGGAGCCGGACGACGGCGACGAGGGCAAGAAGAAGGACCAGCAGAGCGGTGGTGGTCAGGGACCGGCCAATCCGTTCGGTTTCGGCGGCCTGCCCGGAGCCGGAGGATTTGGCGGCGGCCCCGGCGGCCCCGGTGCGGACAATCCGTTCGCAGCCATGTTCGGCTCCCTGAATCCCAACGACCTGGGCGCCGCGTTCCAGCAACTGGGCCAGATGCTCTCCTACGAGGGCGGCCCGGTGAACTGGGACATGGCCAAGCAGATCGCCCGCCAGACGGTGTCCCAGGGCAGCCCTGACGGCACCAAGGACACCAGCGTCGGCCCCGCCGAGCGCAAGGCCGTCGAGGAGGCCGTCCGCCTCGCCGACCTGTGGCTCGACGACGCCACGTCCCTGCCGTCCGGCGCCGGCTCGGCCGTGGCCTGGAGCCGCGCCGAGTGGGTCGAGGCGACCCTGCCCGCCTGGAAGGAGCTCGTCGACCCGGTCGCCGAGCGCGTCGGCACCGCCATGGGCGACGTCCTGCCGGAGGAGATGCAGGCCATGGCCGGCCCGCTGATCGGCATGATGCGCTCGATGGGCGGCGCCATGTTCGGTACGCAGATCGGGCAGGCCGTCGGCGTGCTCGCCGGCGAGGTCGTCGGTTCGTCCGACATCGGCCTGCCGCTGGGCCCGGCCGGCAAGGCCGCGCTGCTGCCGGTGAACATCGAGACGTTCGGCAAGGACCTGAGCGTCCCGCAGGAGGAGGTGCGGCTGTATCTCGCCCTGCGCGAGGCCGCCCACCAGCGGCTCTTCGCGCACGTGCCGTGGCTGCGCTCGCATCTGTTCGGCGCGGTCGACGGCTACGCCCGCGGGATCAAGGTCGACACGGCCAAGCTGGAGGACGTGGTCGGCCAGTTCGACCCGCAGAACCCCGAGCAGCTCCAGGAGGCCCTGCAGCAGGGCATGTTCCAGCCCGAGGACACGCCCGAGCAGAAGGCAGCCCTGGCGCGTCTGGAGACGGCTCTGGCGCTCGTGGAGGGCTGGGTCGACGCGGTGGTCCACGCCGCCGCGAAGCCCCGTCTGTCGTCCGCCGACGCCCTGCGCGAGACGCTGCGCCGCCGCCGCGCCTCGGGCGGCCCGGCCGAGCAGACGTTCGCCACGCTGATCGGTCTGGAGCTGCGCCCGCGCCGCCTGCGTGACGCCTCCCGCCTGTGGGCCTCGCTCACGGACGCGCGCGGTGTGGACGGCCGGGACGCCCTGTGGCACCACCCGGACATGCTGCCGACGGCCACCGACCTGGACGACCCGGACGGCTTCGTGCACCGCGAGCAGATCGACTTCTCCGAGCTGGACAAGATGCTCGGCGAGGCGGCGGACAAGCCCGACCTCAGGAAGAAGGACAAGGACAAGGACGAGGACGACGGCAAGGGTAACGACGCCGGGTGAGCCTGTACGACGACGCGGTCCTCGTGCTCAAGGGGTACGAGGACCAGACGGACCTGCGCCAGGCCTACCTCGACCATCTGGCGGAGCACCCGGACGGCCTGTGGAAGGCGTGCCACTCGGGTCACATCACGGCGAGCGCCCTGGTGATCGACCCGGAGGCCGGCCGGGTCCTGCTGACCCTGCACAGGAAGCTGCGGAAGTGGCTCCAGATGGGCGGCCACTGCGAGCCGGGCGACAGGTCCCTGGCGGCCGTGGCCCTGCGTGAGGCGACGGAGGAGTCCGGCGTCTTTGGGCTCTCGCTGCTGCCGGGCGGCCCGGTGCGCCTGGACCGGCACCCGATCCCGCCGCCGTGTCACTGCCACTTCGACGTCCAGTACGCGGCCCTGGCGCCGCCGGACGCCACGCACGAGATCAGCGACGAGTCGCTCGACGTGCGCTGGTTCGGCTACGCCGAGGTCGCGGAGGTGGCCGACGAGTCGGTCGTACGCCTGCTGGAGGCCACGCGCGCGAGACTCGCGGCCTGAGCATGTGTAAGGGGCGACCGCCTGCGCGGCTGCCCCTTACATTCGGTACTGACGGTGGGCTGCGCCCCCTCAGGGGCGCGGGGAACTGCGCGACCGGCCACAGACGGCCGGCGGACTGAGCCAGACCGCACGCCCCCCGGCCCCAATCGGCCGAACCCCGGAGCGATCAGTTCCAGACGTTGCCCTGGTTCTGCCCGCGTGCTCCCTGCTGGCCCATGCCGTACTGCGCGGCGAGGCCCGAGCCGATCTGGGCGTTCTGCGGCGGCAGCAGTTCACTGGGCTGGACGAGCGCGAAGCCGGTGCCCATGAAGCTCAGCTCCCAGCCCTCGCCGGTGCTGCCGCGGCGCCGCCACACCCCGGAGGAGTGCGTCTGGGCCTGCATCTGCACCCGCAGGCTCGTCGACCAGGCGACGATCGCGTCGGCGTCGCAGTTGACGTACTTGTCGGGCGTCACCTGCAGCAGCAGCGGCATGCCCGAGGTCATCAGGGCGACCTTGCCCCGGCCGGTGATGTTGAGCTGGTACTTCCCGGAACCGGAGATGCCGTAGAGGCTGTCGACGGCGATGACCTCGTGGTGCAGGGAGGAGTCCATCGCCAGCACATAGCTGCTGTCGACCGTGAGACCGTCCTGCTCCACCTCCATGACGTGGACGTGCTGCTTGAGGTTGGCGAGGTAGACCGTGCCCTGCCCGTGGCAGCGCATCAGGTCGAGTCCCTCACCGGTGTGCGCACGCGAGCGGGCCTGGTCGTTGCTCTGGTACTCGGCGTCGAACTCGACGAGTCCCTGGTAGGCGACCATGGTGCCCTTGCGGGCCAGGATGTCGTCGTGGCCCTCCAGGGCGACGCGCAGCATCTGCTTGTTCTGCAGACTCCAGCGGTCCTGGGCCTGCTGCTCGTTGTAGGCGAAAATCGGGCTCTGCATGGCTTTCTGGCTCCCCCTCAGCCCCGGGCCCGGAGGCGGTCGGTGCTGTCCTCGCTGGGCTGGACGACGACGATGCCCTGACCGGAGAAGGCCATCTGGTAGGCCTCGCCGCTGCCACGGCCGATCAGCGACTGCGCCCGGAAACTGCGCTTGCCCTTCACCTTGAGGTTCGGGGACCAGGCGACCAGGGCGTCGGGGTCGACGTACGTCTCGTCCTCGCCGCCTCCGCAGTCGACGACGATGGGCTTGCCCCGGGAGGTCAGCGCGACCCAGCCCTGACCGGAGATCCTGGTGTTCCACAGGCCCTGTCCGGCGAACTTCGCCAGGCCCTTGACCCGCTCGACGCCCCACGTCAGGTGGGCGTCGAAGGCGAGCAGGTTGGTGGCGTTGACGGAGATGCCGTCGCCGCCCAGGTTGATGACGACGACGTTCGCCCCGTAGTCGGAGAGGTAGAGCAGGCCGTCGCCGGAGCACTTCATCAGGGGTGCGCCCTCGCCGGTCATCCAGTCCTTCGCGATCTGGCGCACGGCCGGCGGGTTGGGCTCGTACTGCACGAACCCTTCGTAGGCGACCATCGACCCCACGCGCGCGAGGAGGTCGTTCCCGGTCTGCATGGCGACCTTCAGCATGTGGTTGCCGTGGTTCTCCATGCGGGCGGTGACGGGCGCGGGGGCGTGGCCCGCGAGCTGCTGTGTCATGACGGGCTCCCTCAGACCTCGTACGGCTGGACGACGATGAAGTTCCCGGGCGCTCCCCGGAACTGGAGGTTCACGCTCTCCCCGGTGTCACCCGGGTAGGCGTTGCGGCGCATCCGCACCTGGCTGGAGACGACGACCTGGGCGGCGGCCGACCAGGCGACCACCGCGTTGCAGTCGGCGAACGTGGTGGGCGTGACCGGCAGGACCACGGGCGTGCCGTGGGTCTTCACGACGATCGTGCCGCTGCCCGTGAACTGCATCGTGAACAGCGCGCCACCGGGGATGCCGTGTCCCTCGATGCGGCGCACCTCGTACTGGAGGCCCTCGTCGAAGGCGAGGACGTTCTCGGCGGAGACGCAGATGCCGTCGCCCTGGAGCTCGATGGGGTGCAGCATCGTGGAGTCCTCGGCGAGGAACACCTGTCCCTGGCCGGTACAGCGCATCAGCTGCATCTCCTGGCCGGTCGCGTTGCCCACGATCCGGCCGGCGAAGCCGGCGCCCTTGTAACCGAAGTCGACCTTGCCCTGGTAGAGCACCATGCTGCCCTGCCGGGCCAGCACGGGCTGCCCGCCGATGCCGAGGTCGACGCGGACGAGCTTCTTGTTCTGCTGCGTCCAGCGCTGCCCGGTGGGGGTCTCCTTGAACTGCTGGAGCGCGGCGGCGACCCCGGGGCCCTGGGGAGCTCCCTGGGCAGCGCCTTGAGGCGCTCCTAGGGGTGCTCCTTGGGGCGCTCCGTAAGGGGCTTGCCCGGTCTGCTGCCCGAAGGGCGGCTGCTGGCCGTAGCCAGGGGGCGGTGTGGGCTGGCCGTAGCCGGGCGGCGGGGCCGGGGCCTGAGGTGCCTGCGGTGCGTGGGGCTGGCCGTAGCCGGGGGGCGGCGGGGCCGTCTGGCCGGGGACCTGGCCGTACGGCGGCTGCTGCTGGCCCGGCTGGCCGTACGGCGCGGGCGCCGGGGCCGGGGGCGGCACCGGGGAGCTGCCCGGCGGGGTGTTCACGGGCGCGACGATGGTCGGGGCGGCGTGCACCTGGGGCGCGGGCGCCGGGGCCGGAGGCGGAGTGGCGCCGGGCGGGGGCGCGAAGCCCTGCGCGGCGGGCTGGGGGGCGGGTGCGGGGGCCGGGGGCGCTGCCGGTGCCGAAGCGGGGGCGGGAGCCGGGGCGGGTTCCGGAGTGCCGGGGACACCGAACGCGGGCGGCGCGAAGGCCGGGGCGGCGCCGGACTGCGGCTGCTGCGCGGGGGGCGCGGGCGGCGCGGGCGTCTCCTCCTCGGCCACTTCGCCGCCGAAGTTCTTCAGCAGCGCGTCGAGACCACCGTCGAAGCCCTGTCCGACGGCGGCGAACCGCCAGACGTCCTTCAGGTAGAAGTCGCCGAGCATCACGGCCCGTTCGGTGGAGAACTCCGAGCCGGTGAAGGGGTAGCGGGCCACTTCCTCGCCACCCGCGACGATGCGGATGTAGCCGGGGGCGATCTGTGACATCTGCCCGGCGCCGTCGATCGTCGCCGTGAAGGACAGTTTCTGGATCTGCGGCGGGATCCGGTCGAGCGTCACGCGGAAGGACTCCGTGTCGCCCGCCTGGGCACCCAGGAGCTGAAGGGCCTCCTCGGGGGACTTCGGCTGGTTGTAGAAGACGAAGTACCGGTCGTCCGAGAGCCGTTCGTCGGCGTCGAGGCCGAAGCAGCTGATGTCGAAGCTCAGTCCGGGGCCGGAGATCTGCACGCCTACGTACAGATCCGTGCCCGCGGTGAGGTCACTGATCCTGGCCTTGTGGCCGCGTTGGAATTCCCTGGCCATGCGTAACGACCGTCCCCCATCCAGAACGTGATTGCGTCGCGCCAGGCTAATGGCAAACTCGGACACCGGACGAAGTCGGTACAGACCCGGTACAGAACCCGCGCTCGGCCGTATCGGCTGCTCTCGCGCGGAAAGCGGTCACTCACCCCGGAACTCACACCGGGCGTTCACCACAGGCGCTCACACCGGGCGCTCACCACTGGCGCTCGTGCCGCGCGCTCAGCCCGCGGGACTCTCGCCCCGCGCACCGGGCACATGGGGCAGCCGCTCCGCCGCGACCACGCCTTCGAGGTAGCCCCGGGCCCGTTCCGTCCGCGGATAGGCCTCCAGCAGCTCCCAGAAGCGGGGGCCGTGTCCGGGCACGAGCAGATGGGCGAGTTCGTGGACGAGTACGTAGTCGACGACGTACTCGGGCATGCCCTGGAGGCGGTGCGACAGGCGGATGCTGCCCTCGGACGGGGTGCAGGATCCCCAGCGCGTGTTCTGGTTGGACACCCAGCGCACCGAAGCGGGCCGGGCCCGCCCGCCGAAGTACTGGTCCGACAGGCGCCGGGCCCGCTCGGCCAGCTCGGCGTCGCCGAGGGCCCGCTTGCTCTCCTGCGCGGCCAGCTTGTCGAGCATGACGTTCACCCAGCGCTGCTCCTCCGCCTCGGACATCCGGGCGGGGATGAGCACGACGGTGCGATCGCCCTCTCGGTACGCGGAGACCGTTCTGCGTCGGCGGGCGCTCCTGCGGACCTCGATCGAGCTCGCCCCCGAGCCGCTCGGCGGCTGGCTCGTCGTGCTGCGCTGTGGCTTTCCGGCGCGGTGCAGTGGGTCGGCGGGCACGCCCCGACGTTACCCGCTGCACCCGGGGAAGTCCCGGCTCCGAGAGGGTTCGATGCCGATACCTTCCCATCGGCCGCCGGATTTGTACGACGAATGCCCGCGCCTGTGGACAACTTTCGGCAGCCGGGGACGCGTTTGGGCATGCTGGCTCTTGTCGGCGAAGCGGCGAGCAGGCCCGGCCCGGGATCAGGCCGGCCTGTGACCGGGTTCGGCGTGCGGCAGAGTTCGGCGTGCGGCCGGGTGCTGGGCTGCCGTCACGCTCAACCGGCATACGAGGACGATCTATGACATACGGGGGCCTGTCATGCATCCGATGGTGAAACCCGCGCTCAGGCGCGGTTGGCGCGACCTCAACACCGTGCAGTTCGGGATGACACCGGCGCATGCGATGACGCTCGGCCCGATGGACCTGGCGACGGGCAGCTTCCTCGACCTGCTGAACGGCACACGAGGGCTGGAGCTGCTGCGCGAGGAGGGACGCCGTACGGATCTGCCCGACGGCCATGTCGACGGGCTGGTGCGGCGGCTCGCCCGGGCCGGGCTCCTGGACGACGCACGGGGCGGCGGACTGGCCGCCGACACCCTGCGACAGAAGAAGGAGGTCCTCGACCGGCTGCGTCCCGACCTTGCTTCGCTGTCCCTGACCACCTCGGCACCGGGCGACGCGATGCGGCAGCTGGCCGCCCGGCGCTCTCAGCGCGTGCAGGTGCGAGGCGCGGGCCGGGTGGGTGCCGTGCTGGCGTCACTGCTGTCGGGGGCCGGTGTGGGCGAGGTCGACGTGCGCGACGGCGGCCGGGTGGAGCCGTGGGACGTCGCTCCGGGCGGGCTGCCCGCGCAGGCCGTCGGCGACCGCAGGGACGAGTCGGCCCGCCAGGCCGTGCGCCGGGCGGCCCCGGACCGGCTGCCGCGCCGCGCGGCAGCCCAGGCATCCCCGGAGGATGGTGACCCGGGCTTCTCGCTGGTGATCGTCGCCCCGCGCGACGATGTCGCCGTGCACGCGCCCGACGCGTCGGCCGCCGAGCCCCTGATGTCCTCCGGGACACCCCATCTGTACGCCGGGGTCGTGGAGGGGACCGGGGTGGTCGGCCCGCTCGTCCTGCCCGGGGAGACGGGCTGCGCGGGGTGCCTGCACGAGAGCCGCACCGACCGGGATCCGACCTGGCCGCGCCTGGTCGCCCAGTGGCGCTCCGGCAGGCAACGACAGGTGCGGCCCTGCGACCTGACGCTGGCCACTACGGTGGCCGGACTGGCCGCCGCCCACGCGCTCGCCTTCCTGGACGGCCGGGTTCCGTCGAGCGCCGGGGCACGCTGGGAGGTCTCCGTGCCCGATCTCCACTGGCATGCGCGGCCGGTCTGGGCGCATCCGGCATGCCCCTGTGGGGCGGCGGAGAGAGGAAAGGGGGAGCACCCCTCGGAGGATGGGGAGTCACACGAGACAATGGCGGTGCAACGGCCGTCGGCGCAGTGCCGTGAGGCAGCGGCGAAGCGGCCGGCTGGGACTTGGAGGGCGCATGTCTGATCTTCCCCGGAAGGCGGTCACCCGGACCGCCAAGCTCGCCGCGCTCCCGCTCGGCATCGCCGGGCGGGCGACCTGGGGATTCGGCAAGCGAATCGTCGGCGAGTCCGCGGAGCTCGTCGGCCGCGAACTCCAACAGCGCACGGCCGACCAGCTGTTCAAGGTGCTCGGCGAGCTCAAGGGCGGCGCGATGAAGTTCGGCCAGGCCCTGTCCGTCTTCGAGTCGGCGCTGCCCGAGGAGGTCGCCGGCCCCTACCGGGCCGCGCTGACCAAGCTCCAGGAGGCGGCGCCGCCGATGCCGACGCGCACCGTGCACGCGGTGCTCGAGGAGCGTCTCGGCGAGGGCTGGCACGAGCTGTTCCTGGAGTTCGAGGACAAGCCCGCCGCGGCGGCCTCGATCGGCCAGGTGCACCGAGGAGTGTGGCATGACGGCCGCGAGGTGGCGGTCAAGGTGCAGTACCCGGGCGCCGGTGAGGCCCTGCTGTCCGATCTGAACCAGCTGAGCCGCTTCTCCCGCCTGCTCGGCCCGCTGATCCCCGGCATGGACATCAAGCCGCTGATCACGGAGCTGAAGGACCGCGTCTCGGAGGAGCTGGACTACGGCCTGGAGGCCCAGGCCCAGCAGGCCCACGCCGAGGAGTTCACGGACGACCCGGACGTGATCGTGCCGCAGGTGGTGCACCAGTCCGACCAGGTCCTGATCACCGAGTGGATCGACGGCATCCCGCTGTCGGAGATCATCTCGGACGGCTCCCAGGAGCAGCGCGACCGGGCCGGCCAGCTCCTGGCCCGCTTCCTGTTCTCCGGCCCCGCCCGCACCGGCCTGCTGCACGCCGATCCGCACCCGGGCAACTTCCGGCTGCTGCCCGGCGGCCCGGACGGTGAGGACGACTGGCGCCTGGGCGTCCTGGACTTCGGCACGGTCGACCGTCTCCCGGGCGGGCTGCCGGCCACCATCGGCGAGTCCCTGCGCATGACCCTCGACGGGGAGGCCGAGGCGGTCTACGAGCTCCTGTGCGCGGAGGGGTTCGTGAAGGAGACCATAGAGCTCGATCCCGACGCGGTCCTGGACTATCTGCTGCCGATCATCGAACCGGCCGAGGTCGAGGAGTTCACGTTCACGCGCGGCTGGATGCGCAGCCAGGCGGCCCGCGTCGCGGACCCGCGCTCCCCCGCCTACCAGCTGGGCAAGCAGCTCAACCTGCCCCCGTCGTATCTGCTGATCCACCGGGTGACGCTGAGCACGATCGGCGTGCTGTGCCAGCTGGGGGCGACGGTGCGTCTGCGCGATGAGTTGGAGGAGTGGCTGCCGGGGTTCGTGCCGGAGGATCCGGCGGACGGCGAGGATTCGGTGGCGGAGGCATGAGCCTCAGCGGGCACCGCGGATGACCGGGTGCCCGCGCCTCACCACCAGTCCGAGTCCAGGCGCCCCTCGATCGACCTGAGGTTCTCCCGGGAGCAGCTCTCGCAGAAGTAGCGGCGGACGCCGTTCTCCACAAAGCAGGTCCAGGTGAGTGGCGGGCCGTCGGCCAGGGCGCCGGCCGGCGTGCCGCAGCGGTCGCACACGAGCGGCTGGGGATCTGCGGCGGAGCCGTCGTCTCTGCCGGCGGGAGGACTCGTCACCCGGCGACGATATCGCCGTGTCCGACGGTTTCCGGTGGTACAACGCACCGCGGGGGCCGGTCCGTTCGACACGGACCGGCCCCCGGGGAGAGGTCGGCCTCCCGGGCTCGGGAGGCCACCGCTTCAGGTGAGGTCGGTTACTGCATGACCGCCATGGCGAGCGCCCGGCGGGCACGCCGTGAGGCGCGCTCCGCCCTGCGCTGCATCCGGCGGGCGGTCGCAAGGCGCACGGCCGGGCGTTCCCGCTCCGCCTCTTGCAGTCGCTCGCGCATATGCGCACGAGCCATGGCTTCTGGGATGAGTTGCATCTCTCGGGTCCTGTTCTGACGCGAGTCCTTCGCGCCGCTGGGGGTGAAGTCTTGGTTCGCGGAGCCTGCGGGCTCGTAAGTGGACGGCTTCATCGGGGCCTGCTTCTGGGGGTCGTGCGTGAGGGGGCGGTCGATCGTTCCTGCGGTGTTCATGCTGTGACCGGGTTCTTGCGCGGGCGGCCACGCGGCCGCTTCCGGGCGACGACGACACCCTGCACGAACAGCTCGCCACCCCAGACGCCCCAGGGCTCACGCCGCTCCTTGGCACCGGCGAGGCAGGCCTCGACCAGCGGGCAGGTGCGGCACAGGGACTTGGCGTACTCGACGTCCGCCGGCGACTCGGCGAAGAAGACCTCCGGGTCGTAGGAACGGCACGGGACGGGTACGCCGAGGTTCTCGATGGCGTCGTCGAGCGCGGTGAGCGCGGTGAGCGGGGTCAAGGCGGAGTCCTCCGTGGAGCCGGGCTTGGGGATCGTTTCGGAAGGCGGTACGGACGGGGCGTGCGCTTCGAGTTGCACGGTTCGTCTTCCTCGTCTGGTCGTTCCGGCCTGTTGGCCGAGGGGCGGCTGGTACCGGGTTCTTTTCTTGTCCCGAGGCTCCTTCGGTCCGTCGTCCCTGGTCGGGGACAAACGAAAGGGCCGCGGATCCCGGATGGGGTTCCGCGGCCCTGAAGGCGCCGGCCTGATCGACGATCAGGCTGGATCACTCCAGGGTTCTGGCCCACGGAAGGCCCACATCAGGTGGTGCTGCGTCGTCTGCTTCCGGAATCCGGCACCGGTCGCCGTAAAGGCATAGGCCTGCGCCTGTGCCACTACTGCCGCTTCCAGTGCCTTGGTCGGTCGCTCATTGCGCTCACGGATGGGAAGGCCCGCGGGGACAACGGAGGAGGACGCCGGACGCGCGGCACGAATGCCGGACAGACCGGTGCCCAGGTTCGAAACGCCGAGCATGCACGCGGAGACGGCCGAGCGATCGGTCATTTTCACGATGCTGATGGAGCTGGTGTTGATGCTGATCACTGGACTCGCCTCCTCTCGGCGTCTCGGGGGACCGGGTGAACCAGTCCGACGGATATGCAAGTACAACACGGAATCAGGGCCTCCGAGAAGGCCGCTGCTCTCGTGCCTAAGAACCTATGGGGATTGCCGGGGCATGCGCAAACTATTTTTTCGACGAGTTCGTGTCAGTCCTGATCTGTGTCCCCTTCGGCGAACTGGCCTGCGCAGATGGCCAGTACGTCGGCTCCGTAGCGGTTGAGCTTGCGCATCCCCACGCCCGGGATGCGCGCCAGTTCGTGCTCGTCGTCGGGCGCGGTCTCGGCGATCGCCATCAGGGTCCTGTCGGTGAAGACGCAGAAGGCGGGCTGGCCGCTGCGTCGCGCCTGGTCGGCACGCCACTCGCGCAGCCGTTCGTAGAGGCCCTCGTTCATGTCGGAGGGGCAGCCGTCGCAGCGCATCAGCTTCATCTCGCCCGCGTCGGTCAGCGTGCGTCCGCAGACTCTGCAGCGGGCGGGCGTTCGCTGGACCCGTATCGGGGCGGAACCCCTTGTTCCGGGGATTCCGCGCTCGATGCCGCCCGCGCTGCCGGCGGCGGTACGGCCCGTGGTGGCCGTCGAACCCGGGCGCAGTCCGTCGAGGAAGCGGCTGGGGCGCCGGTTGGGGCGGCCGCCAGGGGAACGGGAGAGGGCCCAGGAGACGTGGAGTCGTTCCCGCGCGCGGGTGACGCCGACGTAGAGGAGGCGGCGCTCCTCCTCGATCTGTTCGTCGGTCTTGGCGTAGGTGATCGGCATCATGCCCTCGGCGACGCCGACCAGGAAGACGACGTCCCACTCCAGGCCCTTGGCCGAGTGCAGGGAGGCGAGGGTGACGCCCTGCACGGTGGGGGCGTGCTGGGCGTTCGCCCGTTCGTCGAGTTCGGCGACGAGGTCTGCCAGGGTGGCGCCGGGTTTGGCGGCGGCGAAGTCCTGGGCGAGGTTCACCAGGGCGGCCAGGGACTCCCAGCGTTCTCTCACGGCGCCGGAGCCGGCCGGTGGCTGCGGCGTCCAGCCGTCCCCCGACAGCACGGCGCGAACCTGGGAGGGCAGGTCGACGGCGTCGTCCAGAAGGGAGTCGTTGCCGCCGAAGCGGGCCGCGCCGCGCAGGGCGACGCCCGCCTTGCGCACCTCCGGGCGGTCGAAGAACCGCTCGGCGCCGCGCAGCTGGTAGGGCACCCCGGCGTCGGCGAGGGCCTGTTCATAGGTCTCGGACTGCGCGTTGGTCCGGAACAGGACGGCGATCTCGGCGGCCGGGACTCCCGAGTCCATGAGCTCGCGGATGCGGCGGGCCGCGCCCTCTGCCTCGGCGGGCTCGTCCGTGTACTCGGTGTAGACCGGCTCTGGCCCCGGGGCGCGCTGGGAGACGAGCTCCAGGCGGTGGTCGGCGGCACGGCCCTTCGCCTGGGCGAGCAGGCCGTTGGCGAGGTGGACGACCTGGGGGGTGGAGCGGTAGTCGCGGACCAGCTTGACGACGGTGGCGCCGGGGTGGCGGGTACGGAAATCCAGCAGGTGGTCCGGTGTCGCGCCGGTGAAGGAGTAGATGGTCTGGCTGGCGTCGCCGACCACGCACAGGTTGTCCCGGTCGCCCAGCCACAGTTCCAGCAGGCGCTGCTGGAGGGGGCTGACGTCCTGGTACTCGTCGACCACGAAGTGCTGGTACTGGGCGCGGACCTGCTCGGCGATGTCGTGCCGGTCCTGGAGGACGGCCACGGTCAGCAGCAGCACGTCCTCGAAGTCGATGACGGCGCGCTCGCGCTTGACGTCCTCGTAGGCGGCGTAGAGCTGGGCGATCTCGGCAGGGTCGCGGGGGGTCTCGCGGCCGGCCTTGGCGGCGGCTGGCGCGTAGTCGGCGGGGACCGTCTGGGTGACCTTGGACCACTCGATCTCGGCGGTGACGTCCCGCAGCTCGCCACGGTCGAGCCGGATGCGGCAGGCGGCGGCCGCGTCGGCGACGAGCTGGGCCTTGCGGTCGACGAGCCGGGGCATGGAGCCGCCGATCGCTTTCGGCCAGAAGTACTGGAGCTGGCGCAGCGCCGCCGAGTGGAACGTACGCGCCTGGACACCGCCGGCGCCGAGCTGGCGCAGCCGGCCGCGCATTTCCCCGGCGGCGCGGTTGGTGAACGTGACGGCGAGCACGCTGGAGGGGTGCAGGATGCCGGCGCGCACTCCGTAGGCGATGCGGTGGGTGATCGCCCGGGTCTTGCCCGTGCCGGCGCCCGCCAGGACGCACACCGGGCCGTGCAGGGCGGTCGCCACCTCGCGCTGCTCGGGGTCGAGCCCGTCGAGCACCGCGTCGGCCGAGTCCGGTACCTGCGGGAACAGGGTGGAGTGCGTTGCTGCTGTCACACCGCCATGCTGCCAGGTCCCGCGAGACGGCTGTGCCGGCTGTCCACAGGCAGGCATTGCCAGTCGTACTAACGCGGCAGGCGTCACGTCCGGCGGGGCACGGACCCCGGGAATGGTTGCCCTTTCACGTACGTTCCACCACTGCGACCACCCGTCCCCGAGCCACCGAAGGAGCACGAGAGACATGCCGGGCACTGTGACGATGTACAGCACCACCTGGTGCGGCTACTGCCGTCGGCTGAAGAGTCAGATGGACCGCGAGGGCATCGCGTACACCGAGATCAACATCGAGCAGGACCCGGAGTCCGCCGCGTTCGTGGAGAAGGCGAATGGCGGAAACCAGACGGTGCCCACCGTTCTGTTCCCGGACGGCTCCACCCTCACCAACCCGTCGCTGGCACAGGTGAAGCAGAAGATCGGCTGAGGCGGAAGATCGACTGAAGCAAGATCGGCGCCTGTTCGCCGCGGTTTGGCCGGGAAGGCGGTTCCTGAGACGGCTCAGGGACCGCCTTCTGGTGGTTTGCCCGATGGTTTGTCCCACACCACGACGTAGCGCCACAGCAGCGTGCGGCGGAAGTCGCAGCCGGGCAGCAGTCGGTGGACCGCCTGCCGGGTCTCTCCCCACGACATGTGCACGTCTTCCATGGGCATCCCGGCCGGACTCCGCTTGCCACCGTGCCGACGGGCGTGCCACTGGCTCGCGGGCACGCCGCACGCGCTGATGACCCAGTCCAGGACCGTCCGGTTGGCGGCCATGCCGACGATCACCAGACGGCCGCCGGGCGCGGTAAGTCGGAGGAGGCGCGTGACCGCCTCCTCGAACGGCGCGTGGTGGACCACGGCGACCGCGCTGACGAAGTCGTAGGCGCCCTCGGGCAGGGACCCGCCGGCGAGGAAGTCCGCCTCCAGGTACGTGACGTTGCCGGGCACGCGCGCGTGCTCGCGGGCAAGCTTGATCATCTCCGGCGAGCGGTCCACGCCCGTGACGGATGCCGCCCGCACCGCGAGCTTGCGGGTGAGCAGGCCGTCGCCGCAGCCCGCGTCGAGGGCCTTGCCGCAGCCGTACGGGACAGCGTCGAGCACCTCTGGGTGGTGGTGGACGTTGTGATTCCAGTACGGGTCGGACACGCGGGCGGTCCCGTCAGACGGCGCTTCTCGTCGGAAGCGGCTTGCCGTACCAGAGCTCGATCAGGCGGGCCGCGATCGAGATGCCGTACGGCGGGAGCACCTCGCCCGACTCGAAGGCGGCGCGCAGTTCGTCGCGGGAGAACCAGCGGGCCTCGTGGATCTCGTCACCGTCGACCTCTATCTCGGTCGAGGTGGCGCGGGCCAGGAAGCCCAGCATGAGGCTGGACGGGAAGGGCCAGGGCTGGCTGGCGACGTATTCGACCTGGCCGACGGTGATGCCGACCTCCTCCTGGACCTCGCGGCGCACCGACTGCTCGATGGACTCGCCCGGCTCCACGAAACCGGCGAGCGTCGAGAAGCGGCCCTCGGGCCAGTGCACCTGGCGGCCGAGCAGGATGCGGTCGTCCTCGTCGGTCACAGCCATGATCACGGCGGGGTCCGTACGCGGGTAGTGCTCCGCGCCGCAGGCCTGGCAGCGGCGGATGTGACCGGCCGCGGCGATGACGGTGCGCTCGCCGCAGCGCGAGCAGAAACGGTGGGTGCGCTGCCAGTTCTCCAGGCCCACCGCGTGCACCATCAGGCCCACGTCCCGGGCGGACAGGAGCAGGCCCGCCTCACGCAGGCCCGCCGGCCGCGCGGACTGGTCCATACGCCCGGGCAGGGAGTCCTTCTGGATGGCGAAGTAGCTGACGCCGTCCTCGTCGATGCCGAGGAAGTAGCGGTGGGCCTCGGTGAGGGGGGCCTCGAAGGAGGGCGTCATGACGAGTTCGGTGCGCCCGTCCGCCGTCTCGTCGATGAGGACCTGGCCGCCGGAGACCACGAAACAGCGCGTGGAGGGGTGGCTCCACGCCGCCGCGAGCCAGGCCTCGTCGAGCCGGTGGTGCGCGGCCCGGTCGATGCCGCTCGGTGCGGTGAGCGAGATGGGTCGGTCGGCGTTCTGGTCGGTCCAGGTGGTCACGGGTGCTTCCAACTCCCCGGTGGAACGGTCGGGTTCGGCGGGCTGATCAGCGGGACGTACGACGGGAGGCGACCGGTCCGGCGGGGTTCCGCGGTGCTGGGGCGGCTCTTCCAGTGTGCCCCGCGCGCGCTGCCGGTCCGGACGGCACGGGACGCTCAGGGCACATGGCGCCAGTGCTCGGCGAGGTCGCCCCACAGGTACGCGGTGGTCTCGACGCCCTTGAGGAGCAGGTCGAGTTCGACTTTCTCGTTCGGGGCGTGCCAGCCGTCGGACGGGACGGAGATGCCGAGGAAGAGCACGGGTGCGCCGAGGACGTCCTGGAGGTCCGCCGCCGGTCCGGAGCCTCCCTCGCGCGTGAAGCGGACCGGCTTCTCGAAGGCCCGGCCCATCGCGCGGACCACCGATTTCAGGGCCGGGTGGTCCAGCGGTGTCAGGCACGGGCGCGTGGCCCCGCTGAACGTGATCTCGCAGCGGATCCCGGCGGGCACCTGCTGCTCGGCCCAGGCCCGGACCGCTTTCTCCACCTGGTCGGGGTCCTGGCCCGCCACGAGCCGGAAGGACAGCTTCACCATGGCGGAGGACGGCACGATGGTCTTGCTGCCGGGGCCCTGATAGCCGCCGCCGATGCCGTTGACCTCCGCGGTGGGGCGGGCCCAGACGCGCTCCAGGGTGGTGTACCCGGCCTCGCCCTGGGTGGCGTACGACCTGGCAGCGCGCAGCCACTGCCGCTCGTCGAAGGGCAGTTCGGCGAAGAGTTCCCGCTCGCGGTCGGTGAGTTCGACCACGCCGTCGTAGAAGCCCGGGATCGCCACGCGCGCGTGCTCGTCGTGCAGGGCGGCGACGAGGCGGGCGGCGGCGGTCGCCGGGTTGGGCACCGCGCCGCCGAAGGAGCCGGAGTGGATGTCCTGGTCGGGGCCGTGCAGCCGTATCTCGCACTCGGCGAGGCCGCGCATGCCGGTGCACACCGTGGGGGTGTCCTCGGACCACATGCCGGTGTCGGAGACGATCACGGCGTCGGCGGCGAGCCGCTCGGCATGCTGCTCGACGAGGCCCCGGAAGTGCGGCGAGCCGGACTCCTCCTCGCCCTCGATCAGCAGCTTCAGGTGCACCGCCGGGGTGACGCGGCCGGTGACGGCGAGGTGGGCGCGGACTCCCAGGGTGTGGAAGAACACCTGGCCCTTGTCGTCGGCCGCCCCGCGCGCGTAGAGGCGGTTCTCGCGGACGACCGGCTCGAAGGGGTCGGTGTCCCAGCCGTCCTCCCGGGCGGCGGGCTGCACGTCGTGGTGGCCGTAGACCAGCACCGTGGGGGCCTGCGGGTCGTCACAGGGCCACTCGGCGAAGACGGCGGGCGCGCCCGGGGTCTGCCAGACCTCGGCCGTCGGGAAACCGGTCTCCTTCAGCTTGGCGGCGAGCCAGTCGGCACTGCGTCGTACGTCGGGCGCGTGGTCCGGCTGGGCCGACACCGACGGGATGCGCAGCCACTCGGCGAGGTCGTCGAGGAAGGCGGCGCGATGCTGCTCGATGTACGTACGGACGACACTGTCCGGGGTCTGGCTCATGGTCACGAGCCTATCGGCCCGCACTGACGTCCTCGGAGTGCGGTTCCTCACCGGACGGCTCCTCGAGCAGCAGCCGCTCCAGCGCGGCCCGGTCCGGCAGGTCGTCCGGCCGTACGACCTCGCCGCTGCGCACGTACAGGAACGCGGCCGTGACCGACTCCAGCGGCACGCCCTGCTGCTCTGCCCAGGCGAGGCGGTAGACGGCCAGCTGGAGCGGGTCGGCGGTGCGGGTGCGGTTCGTCTTCCAGTCGACGATCTCGTATGTCGTCCCCTGCCCGTCGCTCTCCTTGTAGACGGCGTCGATGCGGCCCCGTACGACGCGGCCGGCGATCTCCAGCTGGAAGGGGGCCTCCACCCGGTAGGGCGTGCGGTGCGCGTACCCGGTGCGTTCGAAGGCGTCCTTGAGGGCTTCCAGGTCCTGTTCGTCGGCGATCTCGGCGTCGCTGCCGGGCAGTTCCCCGGGCTCCAGGAACGGCAGCGTCAGCGCTTCGAAGCGGGCCTCGACCCAGGCGTGGAAGCGGGTGCCGCGGCGTGCGGCGGGCTGCGGCGGGCGGGGCATGGGGCGGGCCAGTTCCTGCGCGAAGCCGTCCGGGTCGGCGGCCAGGCGCAGCAGCTGGGACGCGGTGAGCGCAGCGGGCAGGGGGACCTCGGTGACGCTGTCGCGGGCACGCAGGAGCTCTCCGGTGAGGGCGTCGAGGTCGCGGTCCCAGGAGGCGACGGTGCGGGCTTCCTCGGGGGTGAGCTGCGGGTGTTCCGGCGTCGTCGGGTGTGGGCGCGCGGCGGGAAGTTCCAGTGGGGCCGCCTGGTGCGGGACGGTGGGGCGGCCCGCCGGCCACTCGTCGCGGCCGGCCGGCCACTCGTCCCGGTCCGCCGGGTCTTCCGCGACGGCGTCGCCCTCGAAGGGAGCGTCGTCGAACGGGTCCGGTTCGGGAGCGTCGTCGAACGGGTCCGGTTCGTCGTACGGAGGCTCGTCGTCCTCAGGGGGCGGCGGCCACTCCGGGTCCTCGGCCCCGTCCGGGTCGTGCACGGCCGCGGGGTGTCCGTCCTCGTGGGACGCGAGGTCCTCCAGGTGCGCCAGGACGGTCGCGGCGGCCGCACGGCGGCGGGCCAGGGCCGCCTCGTCCAGGGGCAGGGGCCACACCTGGTCGGCGGTGGCCTGGTGCAGGGCCGGGTTCTCCTCGTCCTCGGCGGGTTCCTCCGCCCAGGCCTCGATCTCGCCGTACCCGGCCGCGCAGTGGTCGTGGAGGGCCTGGAGGAACGCGGACGGTCCGCGGCGCTTCTTCTGGGTGGGTCCCCACCAGTGGCCTGACCCCAGGAGCAGGGACCGGGGGCGGGTGAAGGTGACGTAGCCGAGGCGGAGTTCCTCGGTGTGCTGGTGGTCCTTCATGGCCTCGTGGAAGGCCTTCAGGCCCCTGGGGTCCCAGGACTCCACGTCGGGCAGGGTGTCGGCGTCGCCGCGCAGCCGGTGCGGCAGGACCTTGCCCTGGGAGGTCCACTTCTCGCGGCCCTGGCTGCTGGGGAAGGTGCCGGTGACCAGGCCGGGGACGACCACGACGTCCCACTCCAGGCCCTTGGACTTGTGGGCGGTGAGCACCTTGACGGTGTTCTCGCCACCGGGGAGGGCGTTGTCGAGGCCCTTCTCGTACTGGGCTGCGGTGCGCAGGAAGCCGAGGAAGGCGAGGAGAGTGGCCTCGTTGTCGCCGGCGGCGAAGGAGGCGGAGACGTCCAGGAAGTTGGAGAGGGTCTCGCGGCGGCGCGCGGCCAGGGCGTGCGGGGACGCCGACAGCTCGACCTCCAGGCCGGTGACGGCGAGGACACGGTGCAGGACGTCCATCAGCGGGTCGGCCAGACAGCGGCGCAGCTCGCGCAGCTCGGTGGCCAGGCGGGCGAAGCGCACGCGCGCGTCCGGCGAGAAGGGCAGTCCGTCGTCGTCCCCTAGGCCGTCCAGCGGCGTCTCCAGGAACGTGTCGAGGGCGTCCGCGAGCGAGATCACCTCGGCCGGGTCGACCCCCTCGACGGCCTCGGCGAGCCGGCGGTCCGGGTCGTCGTCGCCCTCCACGCGCGCGTGGGACACGAGGAGCCGGGCGCGCCGCCCCAGCAGGGCGAGGTCGCGCGGGCCGATGCGCCAGCGCGGACCGGTCAGCAGGCGCACCAAGGAGGCGTTGGCTCCAGGGTCCTGGAGGACCTCGCAGATGGCGACGAGGTCGGCGATCTCGGGCAGGTGCAGCAGCCCGGACAGGCCGACGACCTCGACCGGGATGTCCCGGGCGACCAATGCGCCCTGGATCTCGGCGAAGTCGGTCGCCGTGCGGCACAGGACGGCGATCTCGCCGGGTGCCGTCCCGGTCCGTACGAGGTGGGCGACGGAGTCGGCGGCCCAGTCGATCTCCTCGGCGTGGGTGCGCAGCAGGGCGCAGCGCACCTTCCCGTCGCGCTCGGCGCCGGGGGCCGGGCGGAGGGCCTCCACGCCCGCGTGCAGGGCGCGCAGGGGCTCCGCGAGGCCGTTGGCGAGGTCGAGGAGGCGGCCGCCGCTGCGGCGGTTCTCACTGAGCGCCTGCCGGGTCGCCGGGCGGCCGTCGGCGTGGGCGAAGTGCTCGGGGAAGTCGTCGAGGTTGGCGACGGAGGCGCCCCGCCAGCCGTAGATCGCCTGGCAGGGGTCGCCGACGGCGGTGACGGGGTGGCCGGTGCCCTCGCCGAACAGGCCCGCCAGGAGGACGCGTTGGGCGACAGACGTGTCCTGGTACTCGTCGAGCAGCACCACCCGGAACTCGTCGCGCAGCACGCGGCCCACTTCGGGCATCTTCGCGAGCCGGGCCGAGAGGGCGATCTGGTCGCCGAAGTCGAGCAGGTCCCGCTCGCGCTTGGCGGCCCGGTAGCGGGTGACCAGCTCGGCCAGTTCGCGGCGGGCGGCGGCCGCCTCGGGGACCTTGCGCAGGTCGGCGTTGGTGAGCTTGGCGCCGCGCAGGGTCAGCAGCAGTTCGGCGTCGTACGCGCGCAGCGCTTCGGGGCGTACGAGGTGCTCGGAGAGTTCGGCGTCGAGGGCGAGGAGGTCGCCGACCAGGTCCGGGAAGGAACGGGTCAGGGCCGGGTAGGTCCCCGGGGCCTCGCGCAGCACGCGCGCGGCGAGCTGGAAACGGGTCGCGTCGGCGAGCAGCCTGGACGTGGGCTCGAGACCGATGCGCAGGCCGTGGTCGGTGAGCAGGCGGCCCGCGAAGGCGTGGTACGTGGAGATCACCGGCTCGCCCGGCGGGTTGTCCGGGTCGATGGCGTCCGGGTCGGTGACGCCGGCCCTGACGAGCGCCTTGCGGACGCGCTCGGCGAGTTCGGCGGCGGCCTTGTTGGTGAAGGTGAGGCCGAGCACCTGCTCGGGTGCGACCTGGCCGGTGCCGACCAGCCACACCACGCGTGCCGCCATCACCGTCGTCTTGCCCGAGCCGGCTCCGGCCACGATCACCTGCGGGGCGGGCGGCGCGGTGATGCAGGCCGTCTGCTCCGGGGTGAAGGGGATGCCGAGGAGTTCTTTGAGCTGTTCGGGATCGATGATACGGGCTGGCACGTCACAGAGGCTAGCGGCGGCCACTGACAGCGGCGGCGGGATCGCTTTCCGGGGCAGAAGAAGCGCAGGTCAGCACAGGTGGTGCGATAAGTCACTCGACGACATGGCGGCCCTCCTGCCGCGCGCTGCACGAGGCCCGGAACGCGCAGTGCGTGCAGTGCTGGCCGGCGGTCGGTGTGAACCGCTCGTCGAGGACCTTGCCGGCCGCGGTGGCCAGCAGGTCGCCGACCCACTCCCCCTCCAGCGGCTCCTGGGCCTGCACCTTGGGAAGGGTCTCGCCGCCGTCGCGCTGGGCGGCGCCCTGGCGCAGATGGACGAGTTCGGCGCCGCCCGGCTCGAGTCGCACACCGTCGAAGAGGTCGTCGACGGCGCCCTCGCGGACGGCCAGCTGGTAGACGGCGAGCTGCGGGTGGCGCTCCACCTCCTTGCCGGTGGGCGCCTGTTTGCCCGTCTTGAAGTCGACCACGTAGGCACGGCCCTCGCCGTCCGCCTCCACGCGGTCCATCTGGCCGCGGATGCGCACCTGGTAGTCACCGGCTTCGAGGGTGACGTCGAAGTCGTGCTCGCTGGCCACCGGGGTACGCCCCGTGCGGTCCATGACGTGCCACTTCAGGAACCGTTCGAGCGCCACGCGCGCGTTGTCCTTCTCCTGGTCCGACTTCCACGGCGCGTCGAAGGCGAGGGCGTTCCACACGGAGTCGAGCCGTTCCATCAGGACGGAGAGGTCGGCCGGGGTGTGCCCGGAGGCGACCTCGTCGGCCAGGACGTGCACCACGTTGCCGAAGCCCTGGGCGGCGGTCGCGGGCGCGTCGGCCTTCACCTCGCGGCCCAGGAACCATTGCAGGGCGCAGGTGTTGGCGAGCTGGTCGAGGGCGCTGCCGGAGAGCACGACGGGCTGGTCGCGGTCGCGCAGCGGCACCTTGGACTTTGTCGGCTCGAACATGCCCCACCAGCGGTAGGGGTGCGCGGACGGCACCAAAGGGCGGCCGTCCTCGTCGGCGAGGGCGGCGAGCCGGGCGAGGCGGCGGGCGGCGGCCTCCCGGAGGGCGTCGGAGACGCGCGGGTCGACGGTGGTGGCGCGCAGTTCGGCGACGAGCGCGGCGACGGACAGGGGCCGGCGCGGGCGTCCCGTGACGTCCTTGGGTTCGACGCCGAGTTCGGTCAGGAAGCGGGAGGGCTGGTCGCCGTCGTCCGCCGGGGCCTTGACCGCGGTCACGACGAGGCGTTCACGCGCGCGCGTGGCGGCCACGTAGAACAGACGGCGCTCTTCGGCGAGCAGCGCGCCGGGGGTGAGGGGTTCGGCGAGTCCGTCGCGGCCGATGCGGTCGGCCTCCAGCAGGGAGCCGCGGCGGCGCAGATCGGGCCACAGGCCCTCCTGGACGCCCGCGACGACCACGAGGCGCCATTCCAGGCCCTTGGAGCGGTGCGCGGTCATCAGGCGGACCGCGTCGGGGCGTACGGCACGGCGTGTGAGGGTGTCGGCGGCGATGTCCTCGGCCTCGATCTCCTCCAGGAAGTTGAGGGCGCCCCGGCCGCCGGTGCGCTCCTCGGCACGGGCCGCGGTCGCGAACAGCGCGCAGACGGCGTCCAGATCACGGTCCGCGTTGCGCCCGGCCGCGCCGCCCCGGCGGGCGGCCCGCTCCAGCCGGGTCGGCCACGGCGTGCCCGCCCACAGGTCCCACAGGGCCTCCTCGGCCGTGCCGCCGCCCGCCAGCCGCTCACGGGCCTTGCGCAGCAGCGCGCCGAGACGCTGGGCACCACGCGCGTACGTGGGGTCGTGCACGGCGAGGCGCTCCGGCTCGGCGAGTGCCTGCGCGAGCAGCACGTCGGAGGGCGGCGGCAGCGGGTTGCCCGCGGCTCGTTCCTCGTCGCGCAGGGCCCGGCCGAGGCGGCGCAGGTCGGCGGCGTCCATGCTCGCCAGCGGGGAGCTGAGGAGGGTGAGGGCGGTCTCGGTGTCGAGCCAGCAGGTGTCCGGCTGCGCGGAAGGGGCGTCCTCGGAAGAGGTGTCCCTCTCGGAGTCCCCAGGCTCGGCAGGTACCGTCTCGGAGTCCCGAGGCTCGGCAGGCCCCGTCTCGGAGTCCCGAGGCTCGGCAGATCCCGTCTCGGAAGTCCCCGCCTCCGCCGTTGCCACCGCCCGCAGCGCCGTCAGCAGCGGTGCCACCGCCGGTTCGTGGCGCAGGGGCACATCGTCGCCGTCGACGTCCACGGGTACGCCGGCCGCCGTGAGGGCGCGGCGGACCGTCGGGATGGTCCGGGAGCCGGCGCGCACCAGTACGGCCATCTCGCTCCAGGGGACGCCGTCTTCGAGGTGGGCCCTGCGGAGGATGTCGGCGATGTTGTCCAGCTCCGTCCCGGGCGTCGGGTACGTGTACGCCTCGACTCGGCCGCCGTCCCGTACGGGGGCGAGTTCGCGGTGGGCGCGCACCTTCTCGGCGGGCAGGCGGGTCAGCGGCATGCGCTGGGTCAGCAGCCGGGTGGCGGCCAGCAGGGCGGCGCCGGAGCGGCGGGACGTGCGCAGCACCGCGACCGGGGCCGGGCGGCCGTCCGCGCGCGGGAAGGCGTGCGGGAAGTCGAGGATGCCGTTCACGTCCGCCCCACGGAACGCGTAGATCGACTGGTCGGGGTCACCGAAGGCGACGAGGGTGCGGCCGCCGCCCGCCAGCGCGTGCAGGAGTCGCACCTGAGCGGGATCGGTGTCCTGGTACTCGTCCACGTAGACGGCGTCGTACCGGGCGGCGAGCCGCGCGGCGATCTCGGGCCGGCGGGCGAGGAGCACCGCGCGGTGAACGAGTTCCGCGTAGTCGATCACACCCTGCAGATCGAGCACGTCGAGGTACTCGGCGAGGAAGGCGGCGGCGGCGCGCCAGTCGGGGCGTCCCGTGCGGCGGGCGAAGGCGTCCAGGGCGTCCGGGCCGAGACCCAGTTCACGGGTGCGGGCGAGGACCGCGCGGACCTCGTCGGCGAAACCACGGGTGGTCAGGCAGGCGCGCAGTTCGTCCGGCCAGCGCACGTGCGCGAGGCCCAGCCGCTCCAGGTCCACCTGGCCGGCGAGCAACTCCCGGACCGATACGTCCTGCTCGGGGCCGGACAGCAGCCGCAGCGGCTCCACGAACAGGTCGCTGTCCTGGTGGGCGCGGACCAGGGCGTAGCAGAACGAGTGGAAGGTGGTCGCCTGGGGAGCGCTGGCCGCGCCGCTCCGCAGAGCCATGCGGTCGCGCAACTCGACGGCAGCCCTGCGGCTGAAGGTGAGCACCAGGATGCGCTCGGGGTCCCCGCCCCGGGCGATGCGCTCGGCCACGGACTCGACGAGCGTGGTGGTCTTGCCGGTGCCCGGACCTGCGAGAACGAGCAGCGGGCCGGTGGTGTGGTCAACCACGGAGCGCTGCGAGACGTCCAAAAGAGGGGGGTCCACCCGGGCAGGAGGGGTACGTACCAGTCGGTAAGCGCCACGGCTCCCCCGCCGCACACGGGGGTGCGACAGGCTGCTGATGGAGGAAGAGGAGCTCACGTGGTTCGCCGGTCCTGGTGGAAGTGCTGGTTGACGGGCCACCGCGCGTGGCGGGCGGTGACCGCGGGGTGACGGGGACGCGTGCAGCCGACGCTACGCCGACGAGCGAGGCGGAAGCAGGGCTTCCCCTTCTTCCCGCCAGTCACCCGCGGCACTCAGGGCACTTGTGTCCCTCGTCTCACGAACGTACGTCATGCCGACGGCGTGCCCCGATTCCCCCGTCCGGATCACAGGTCACACGCAAGGGCGTCCGATGGCGGAAGCTGTCAGGTGTGACCCTCCGCGCGTTCGCCGCCGTCCCAGCGCGCCCGTCTCATGTCGAGGCGCGGCAGGTGGCCCTCGGCGGCCCGGCTCGCCTCCTTCAAGGGCGTGCCCTCCGCGCGGTAGTGGCCGAGCGCCCGCTGCTCCTGCCCCGGGAGCAGGACGCCGTCCGCGCGGACGACACGCCACCACGCAACGGCACCGCCGTAGAGAGACATCACGCGGCCGACCTGCCGCGGACCGCCCTCCTCCAGCCACTCCGCGACGTCCCCGTATGTCATGACACGGCCCGGCGGGATCAGTTCGGCCACGTCCAGGACCCGCTCGGCGTACGCGGGCAGCGCTTCCCCGGGCTCCTCACGGGTGTCGTCGTCCCCCGCGTGGGTGTCCTGCGCGCCGGCGTCCTCCGGAAGACTCTCCTTACTCATCCGCCCCATCCTGCCCCATCCCACCGACAACGGGACGGGCGTGCTCCGGAGCGTTTCCCTCGTCCGGCAGGATCGCGTCGGGCAGACTGTCCGCCCCCGCATGTGCACCCTGATGCCCCCGTGTGTCGGTGCGGCATGCCACCATCGTGCGGGCGGTGACCGGTGATACGAGACCAAGAAGAGACGATGAAGCAGCAGGGTGCGCACCCCGAGGACGTGGAGGGCACCTCTGACGCTTCAGCGCGCCCGGGCACCCCGGACGACGGCCCGGAGCCGGCCCTTGACCAGGCGAGGACGGCCGCCGAGGGGTCAGGCGAGAAGGCTCCGGCGGCAGCCGAGAGGTCCGGCGAGAAGGCACCGACAGCACCCGAGAAGTCCGGCAAGAAGGCCCCGACGGCAGCCGAGGACGAGGACACTGTGTACATCGACGAGGTGGAGGGCGACGAACCGCTGCTCCCCGCGCGCGTGCACCGCCCGTCCGATCTGATGCGGCTCCTGGTGGGCGTGCTCGCCGTCGCACTGCTGATCGGCATCGCCGCGTTCGCGCACGGCACCACCTCGGGCCTCGAACAGGACATCAACAAGGGCACGGGCCAGGCGCCCGACCTGCTCATCAAGATCGCGGGGCTGGCCTCCAGCATCGCGATCCTGCTGGTGCCGGTCGCCTTCGCCATCGAGCGGCTGATCAAACGGGACGGGCTCAGAATCGCCGACGGCGTGCTCGCGGCTGTCCTGGCCCACGGCGTGACCCTCGCCACCGACCTGTGGGTCGCCCGCGCCGCCCCCGGCTCGATCCAGGAGGCGCTCACCCAGCCCTCCCCCGGCGACATCCACGCGCTGACCGACCCCGTGCACGGCTATCTGGCCCCGGTCATCGCGTACATGACGGCCGTCGGCATGTCGCGCAGACCCAGATGGCGCACGGTGCTGTGGGTCGTGCTGCTCCTCGACGCCTTCTCGATGCTCGTGACGGGGTACACGACACCGTTCTCGATCATCCTGACCGTGCTGATCGGCTGGACCGTGGCCTACGGCACGCTCTACGCGGTCGGCTCGCCCAACGTCCGGCCCACCGGGCAGACACTGATGGCGGGCCTGCGGACCGTGGGCTTCCGCCCGGTCAGCGCGTCCCGCGAGGACACCTCGGACAACCCGGACACCGGTGACCGGGGCCGCCGCTACTTCGTCACGCTCGAGGACGGCCCGCCGCTGGACGTGACGGTGGTCGACCGGGAGCAGCAGGCCCAGGGCTTCTTCTACCGCACCTGGCGCAATCTGACCCTGCGCGGCTTCGCCACCCGCAGCAGCCTCCAGTCACTGCGCCAGGCCCTGGAGCAGGAGGCGCTGCTGGCGTACGCGGCGATCGCGGCCGGTGCCAACGCGCCCAAGCTGATCGCCACCTCCGAGCTCGGTCCCGACGCGGTGATGCTCGTCTACGAGCACAGCGGCGGCCGCACCCTGGACTCGCTGCCGGACGAGGAGATCACCGACGACCTGCTGAGCGACACCTGGCACCAGGTGAAGGCTCTCCAGTCCCGGCGCATCGCGCACCGCAGGCTGGTCGGCGACGCGATTCTGGTGGATCGTTCCGGCACGGTGATCCTCACCGACCTGCGCGTCGGCGAGATCGCGGCCGGCGACCTGCTGCTGCGCATGGACACGTCCCAGTTGCTGGTGACCCTCGGCCTCCGGGTGGGCGCCGAGCGGGCGGTCGCCTCGGCGGTGGAAGTGCTCGGCCCCGACGCGGTGGCGGACTGTCTGCCGATGCTCCAGCCCATCGCGCTCAGCCGCTCCACGCGCGCGACGCTGCGCAGACTGGCCCGGGAGCGGGCACAGCGCGAGCGCGAGGCGGTCCTGGAAGCGTCCCGGCAGGCCAAGCAGGCGCGCCTGGAGGACGCCTCGGACGACGCCGTGCCGGTGCTGGAGAAACTCGACAAAAAGGCCGTACGGGCGGAGCAGCGGGCCGAGAAGCGTGCCATCGACGAGGCCCTCGAGGATGCGCGCGAGGAGGACCTGCTCACGCAGATCCGGCACGAGGTGCTGCGGATCAGGCCACAGGCACCGGTCGAGCCGGCCCGGCTGGAGCGGGTGCGGCCGCGCACGCTGATCAGTTTCATGGCGGGCGCGATCGGCGCGTACTTCCTGCTGACGCAGCTCACGCACATCGAGTTCGGGCCGCTCATCGCGAACGCCGAATGGGGCTGGGTCGCCGCGGCCGTGCTGTTCTCGATGGGCAGCTACGTGGCGGCGGCGATGGCTCTGCTGGGGTTCGTGCCCGAGCGGGTGCCGTTCGTGCGGACCGTGGCGGCGCAGGTCGCCGGGTCGTTCGTGAAGATCGTCGCCCCGGCGGCGGTGGGCGGTGTCGCCCTCAACACGCGCTTCCTCCAGCGCGCGGGAGTGCGGCCGGGGCTCGCGGTGGCGAGCGTCGGAGCGTCGCAGCTGTTCGGGCTCGGCTGTCACATCCTGATGCTGCTGGCCTTCGGCTATCTGACCGGCACCGAGAAGACGCCGTCGCTGTCGCCGTCCCGGACCGTCATCGCCGGTCTGCTGACGGTGGCGGTGCTCGTGCTCGTGGTGACCTCGGTGCCGTTCCTGCGGAAGTTCGTCGTCACGCGCGTGAGGTCGCTGTTCGCGGGTGTCGTGCCGCGCATGCTGGACGTGCTCCAGCGGCCGCAGAAGCTGGTCACCGGCATCGGCGGCATGCTGCTGCTGACCGCCTGCTTCGTGATGTGCCTGGACGCGTCGATCCGCGCGTTCGGCGACGAGTCCACGTCGATCAGCCTCGCCAGTGTCGCCGTCGTCTTCCTCGCGGGCAACGCCCTGGGGTCCGCGGCGCCGACCCCGGGTGGTGTGGGCGCGGTCGAGGCGACCCTGACGGTCGGTCTGATCGCCGTCGGGCTGCCGAAGGAGGTCGCGGCACCGGCGGTCCTGCTGTTCCGGCTGCTGACGCTGTGGCTGCCCGTGCTGCCGGGCTGGCTGGCCTTCAACCATCTGACTCGCAAGCAGGCCCTTTAGCCTCACTGAACCCTCTTACCTCGTACGGCACGCGTCCCGAGCGCCCCGCCCCGGACCGCCGCAGGATGGAACCATGCCATCCCTCCTCCGGCTGCGCGCCGCCGCACTGACCGCCACCGCCGTGCTGCTGTCCACCGTGCTGGCCGGCTGCGGTGACGACGACGCCGAGGACGAGGACCTGACGAAGCAGGAGCTGAGCTGGGAGGACTGCCCGACCCCGTCCGATGCCCAGGGAGGGGGCGCCGCGCCCTCACCGCTGCCGGACGGCGGCGAGTGGCAGTGCGCCACCATGAAGGCGCCGCTCGACTGGGACGACCCCAAGGGCGACACCATAGGCCTCGAACTGATCCGGGCCCGGAGCAGCGGCGACGACAGCGCACGCATCGGCTCGCTCATCTTCAACTTCGGCGGCCCCGGCGGCTCGGGCGTCACCTCGCTGCCGGCCTTCGCGGAGGACTACGAAACCCTGCGCACCCGCTACGACCTGGTCAGCTTCGACCCCCGCGGAGTCGGCCGCAGCACCCCCGTGATCTGCCAGAACGACCAGCAGCTCGACGCGTACTTCCAGCAGGACGCCACGCCCGACGACACTGCCGAGCGCACCGAACTCCTGGAGAACACCATGGAGTTCAACGAAGCCTGCGAGCAGAACTCCGAGCGGATCCTGCCGCACGTACGCACCACCGACGCGGCCCGCGACCTGGACCTGATGCGCCAGGTCCTGGGCGACGGGAAACTGCACTACTTCGGCATCTCCTACGGCACCGAACTCGGCGGCGTCTACGCCCACCTGTTCCCCGAGCGGGTCGGCCGCGCCGTGTTCGACGCCGTCGTCGACCCCACGCAGAACGCCGAACAGGGCTCGCTCGGGCAGACCAAGGGCTTCCAGCTCGCGCTGGACAACTTCGCCGAGGACTGCGTGTCGAAGGCCGAGGAATGCCCTGTCGGCAACAGCGCGCAGGACGTGAAGGACCGTATCGCCGGACTGCTGAGGGACCTCGACCGCACTCCGATCCCGGGTGTCTTCCCGCGCGAGCTGACCCAGACCGCGGCGACCAGCGGCATCCTGCAGGCGCTGTACTCGCAGGACTTCTGGGAGTACCTCACCGAGGGCCTGCAACAGGCGTACGACGGCGACGGCAGCATCCTGATGCTGCTGTCCGACTCGATGAACGGACGCAAGGAGAACGGCGAGTACAGCAACATCGCCGCCGCCAACGCCGCCATCAACTGCGCGGACGACAAGCCCCGCTACGACGCCGCCTTCGTGGAGCGGAAGCTGCCCGAATTCCGGGCGGCCTCCCCCCTGTTCGGCGACTACATGGCCTGGGGCATGATCGCCTGCACCGACTGGGCCGTGCCGGGCGCCGCCGACCACCCGGTCGTGAGCGCGCCGGGCTCGGCGCCGATCCTGGTGGTCGGCAACACCGGCGACCCGGCCACCCCGTACGAGGGCGCGCGGCAGATGGCGGAGGCGCTGGGCAAGGGGGTCGGCGTCGAGCTGACGTACCGGGGGCAGGGGCACGGCGCGTACGACAGCAAGAACAAGTGCGTGCAGGACGCGGTGAACGGCTATCTGCTGGACGGAAAAGTGCCGCGGGCAGGGACCGTCTGCACCTGAGATCAGCCTGTGGTCTGGCAAACGCACAGGTCAGAGGGTTATCCACAGGCTGCGACGGCCGGCGCCGGATCTGCCTACCATGGCCTGACCGCCATCCGCGGCACGGTGCGGACGGCCTACGAGGGGGGATGGGCACATGACGCGTTTCGCACGGTGGACCGCTCTGGCGGTCACCTCGGCACTGCTCGCCGCGGGATGCAGCGGCGGCTCGTCGGACGACGACAAGGGCGGGCTCTCCTGGGGCCGCTGCAAGGCCACCGCCGACGCCCCCGCGCCGAGCAGCGACTGGCAGTGCGCGACGCTGAAGGTGCCGCTGGACTGGTCGAAGCCGGACGGCGAGAAGATCGGGCTGGCGCTGATCCGCGCCAAGGCCCGCGGTGGCGACCGCGTCGGCTCGCTCCTGTTCAACTTCGGCGGCCCCGGCGCCTCGGGCGTGTCCATGATGCCGTCGTACGCCCCGACCGTCTCCCGGCTGCGTGAGCGCTACGACCTGGTGAGCTGGGACCCTCGCGGGGTCGGCGCCAGCGAGGGCGTTCGCTGCCGCGGCGACAAACAGATCCAGGCGGCAGAGTCGGTGGACGTCACCCCGGACACGCCCGCCGAGGAGAAGGTGTACTTCCAGGACGCCGCCGACTTCGGCAAGGGCTGCCAGAAGGACGCCGGGAAGCTGATGGCACACGTGTCGACCGCCGACTCTGCCCGCGACATGGACCGCATCCGGGAGGTCCTCGGCGACGAGAAGATGCGCTACTTCGGCATCTCCTACGGAACCGAACTGGGCGGCACATATGCGCACCTGTTCCCGAAGAAGGTGGGTCGGATGACCCTGGACGCGGTCGTCGACCCCGGCGCCGACACGTTGGGGCATGCCAAGAACCAGGCCAGGGGCTTCCAGCGCGCGCTGAACGGCTACCTCGAGTCCACGGGCCAGGACCCGGCGGAGGGCTCGCGGAAGATCGCGGACCTGCTGCGGCGGATCGACGCCCGGCCCCTGCCGACGGGCACGCCCGGGCGGAAGCTGACGCAGACGCTCGCGGCCACCGGCATCATCCTGCCGCTGTACAGCAAGGACAGCTGGCCGACGCTGACCAGCGCCCTCGACGCGGCCGAGCGGGGAGACGGATCGGAGCTGCTGGTCCTCGCCGACGGCTACAACGAGCGTGATCCGTCGGGACGCTACGGCACGACGACCCACGCGCAACGGGTCATATCGTGCCTGGACGACAGGCAGCGGCCGACCGCGGCGACCACCAGGAAGCTGCTGCCGGAGTTCGAGAGGATCTCCCCGGTCTTCGGGACGTTCCTCGGCTGGGACACGGCCGGCTGGTGCCACGACTGGCCGGTGCCCGGTCAGCACGACACCCCGGAGGTGAGCGCCCCCGGCGCGGCACCGGTCCTGGTGGTCGGCAACACCGGCGACCCGGCCACCCCGTACGAGGGGGCCCGCAGGATGGCCGACGAACTGGGCAAGGGCGTCGGAGTGATGCTCACCTGGCGGGGCGAGGGACATGGCGCGTACGGCAGTGGCAGCGACTGTGTCGACTCCGCGGTGGACGCGTATCTGCTGGACGGGACGGTGCCGAAGGACGGCAAGGTCTGCTCATGACGACGGCGGGGGCTCCGAGCACCCGCGGTGCGCGAAGCCCCCGCCGCTTGCGAAGGGTGGCCGGATACGGCTCGGTATGCCGGCTCGTCCGGTCAGTACACCGGCTTGTCCGGCTCGATCTGGTTGACCCAGCCGATCACGCCGCCACCGACGTGGACCGCGTCCGAGAAGCCCGCGGACTTCAGGACCGCGAGGACTTCCGCACTGCGGACACCCGTCTTGCAGTGCAGGACGATCTTCTTGTCCTGCGGGAGGCTCTCCAGGGCGGTGCCCATGAGGAACTCGTTCTTCGGGATCAGCCGGGCGCCCGGGATGGAGACGATCTCGTACTCGTTCGGCTCGCGGACGTCGATGATGTCGATGCCCTCGCCGTCGTCGATCCACTCCTTGAGCTGCTTGGGAGTGATCGTGGAGTCGGCGGCCGCCGCCTGGGCCTCCTCGGAGACGACGCCGCAGAAGGCCTCGTAGTCGATGAGCTCGGTGACGGTCGGGTTCTCGCCGCAGACCGCGCAGTTGGGGTCCTTGCGGACCTTGACCTGGCGGTACTGCATCTCCAGGGCGTCGTAGATCATCAGTCGGCCGACCAGCGGCTCACCGATGCCGGCGAGCAGCTTGATGGCCTCGTTGACCTGGATGGAGCCGATGGACGCGCACAGCACGCCCAGGACGCCGCCCTCGGCGCAGGAGGGGACCATGCCGGGGGGCGGGGGCTCCGGGTACAGGCAGCGGTAGCAGGGGCCGTGCTCGGACCAGAAGACGGAGGCCTGGCCGTCGAAGCGGTAGATCGAGCCCCACACGTACGGCTTGTTCAGCAGCACGCAGGCGTCGTTGACCAGGTAGCGGGTCGCGAAGTTGTCCGTGCCGTCGACGATCAGGTCGTACTGGCTGAAGATGTCCATCACGTTGTCGGCCTCGAGCCGCTCCTCGTGAAGGATCACGTTCACGTACGGGTTGATGCCCTTGACGCTGTCGCGGGCGGACTCCGCCTTGGGGCGGCCGATGTCGGCCTGGCTGTGGATGATCTGACGCTGCAGGTTCGACTCGTCGACCTCGTCGAACTCCACGATGCCGAGGGTGCCGACGCCTGCGGCGGCCAGGTACATCAGCGCCGGCGAGCCCAGGCCGCCAGCGCCCACACACAGCACCTTGGCGTTCTTCAGCCGCTTCTGCCCGTCCATCCCGACATCGGGGATGATCAGGTGGCGGGAGTACCTGCGGACCTCGTCTACGGTGAGCTCGGAAGCCGGCTCGACCAGGGGTGGCAGCGACACGGGGACTCCGTTGGTCGGTCAATCACTACGGTTGTTCTCCCCGTAACAGTGCCATGTGCTTTTTCATTCCGAGACACCTGTTCCGACCAGCGAGACGATGTCGTCCCAGTAGCCGGGCATGGCCTCCCAGGGGTCGGTGCGGCCGCCGTGGTCCGTGTGGTCGGTGAACCAGACCGTCGCGACGCCCTGCCAGCGGGCGATGCGCAGCGCCTCCCCCAGGTGCGGGCGGGGCACTCCGTGGACGAAGTGGCAGAAGCGCTCGGGCGGATGGTCGGCGGTCCACTCGGCCACCTGCGACCAGCGGTAGTCGCTCCACGGGCCGGAGAAGGTGACCAGCTGGTCGGCGAGCTCGGCATAGCCGGGGTGCGGGTGGATGCCGTGGCCGAGGACGATGTGGGCATCGTCACGGATCACGCGGAGCGTGGCGACCGTACGGCGCACCTCGGGCAGCCCGACGTGGTCCGCCGGGCAGCGGTCCAGCAGGAAGCCGTCGACCTGGTACCAGTCGACGAACCGGTGGGCATCGGAGATCAGCTCGCCGAAGTTCCGGGTGCCGTAGCGGGTGTCGAGGTGGCCGAGGACGCGGATGCCCGCGTTGCGCAGGCGGCCGGCCGCCTCCAGGCAGTGCGGGTCGGGGCGGGCGCCGGGGCCGTCGGCCACGTTGAGGACCACCCAGTGCAGCGGGGTGCCGGGGCGGGTGAGTTCACCCCATTCGGTGGGGGCGAGGAGGGGGTGCGCGTAGCCGGGGACGCCGACGCCGGGGCGCAGTTCCGTGCCGGAGGTGCGTGGTCGGGTGCTGGTCAGATGCGGCATGCCGCCTCCATCCAGATGTCGGCGAGGGACTCCTCCAGGCCGATCCTGGGGCGCCAGCCGAGCCGGTCGCGGGCGGTGCGCACATCGGCCTGCTGCCAGCTGCCGCAGCCGTCCGGGTACGGGTACGCGACCGGGTGCGCGTGGTCCGGGTCGGGGCGGGGGTGGCCGATGGCCGGGCGCAGAGCGCCGGGAGGGCCGTCGAGTTCGTGGAGGGCGCCGCCGTATCCGGCCACGCGGGCGAGGACCGCGGCGGCGTCGCGCAGCCGTACGGCACGGCCGGAGCCGATGTTGATGACGCCCTGCGCGGCGGACAGCGAGGCGGCGTGGACGGCGCGGGCGACGTCCCGGACGTCGACGAAGTCGCGCTGGGCGCCGAGGCCGCCGAGTTTCAGCTCGCCGTCGCCGGACTGCATGGCACGGCGCATGGCCTCGGCGAGCCGGCCCAGCGGGGAGCCGGCGGGGGTGCCGGGCCCGGCCGGTGAGAAGACGCGCAGGACGACGGCGTCCAGGCCGGAGCCGAGGACCAGTTCGGTGGCGGCGAGTTTGCTGACGCCGTACGGGCCGCCGGGCCGGGGGACGGCGTCCTCCGCCGTGGAGGAGCCGGGCTGACTCGGGCCGTACTCGGCGCTGCACCCGATCTGCACCAGACGGGCGCCGCAGCCGCTGCGGCGCAGGGCCTCGCAGACGGTGGCCACGGCGACGGTGTTGTGGCGGGTGAGCTCGCGGGCACCGCCCCTGGTGGCACCGGCGCAGTTGACGACGACGCCCGGGTGGACCGCGTCCAGGAAGCGGGTGAGGGCGCCGGGGCTGCCGGACGCGAGGTCGAAGCGGACGTCGGCGTCGTCGCCGCGGCCGAGGGCGGTGAGCTGCACGGCCGGGTCGGCGAGCAGGCGGTCGGCGACGAAGCGCCCGATGTAGCCGTTGGCTCCGATCAGCAGGACTCTCATCGCGCGGCTCCCGGGGCTGCCGGGGCTGCTGGGCGGGTGGTCATGCGGGTTCTCCTTGAGGCGGGAAGGGAGGGATGTGACGGGTACTGCCGGCGGCGACGGGGCCGGTGGCAGCGGCGGTCACCGGGAGGGCTCCGGCGGTGCGTGGGCCGAGGCCCTGGTCAGCTTGCGGATCGCGTGGATCAGGAGGGCCAGGGCCGCCGCACCGCAGGCGAGGGTGGGGACGCTGCCGGCGCCCCAGGTGGTGACGAGGGTTTCGACGGGGGTGGCCAGGAAGCCGCAGCCGGGGAGGCGGGAGGTGAAGACCGCGGCGAGGGCGGCTGCCTGGATCGTGGCCGTGGCGGTGAGGACCACGGCCGGGGCGTAGGCGAAACCGTGGGTGGTGAGGAGGCGGGCCAGGAAGAGGAGGGCGCCCAGGGTGAGGGCCTGCGCGTAGGCCGCGGGTTCGTCGAGGACCGCGGCGCAGAGGGTGAGCAGGGCCGCCAGGGCGCCCAGGAACAGGGCGAACGCGCCGAGCAGGAGGGGGCGTACGGCGGCGGCGAAGTCCTCCAGGCCGCGGCTGGCCGCGAGTTTGCGGCGGGCGCGCACGGTGAAGAGGTGGGCGGTCCAGGCGGCGGGCGCGCAGGCCAGGGCGAGGGCCAGGACGGGGATGGCGGCAAGGGGCCAGGGGCCGTCGGCCGTGCCGGTGGGCAGGCCGTCGGGACCTCCGGCGACGGCGCTGTCGAGCAGGCCGTCGCCCAGGACGGCGTAGGCGACGAGCCATGTGGTCCAGGTCGTGGCCCTGCCGGGGGCTGTGCGGTCGGGTCTGCTCAGGGGGCCTCGGCGCAGGGCCGCGCGCAGGGCCAGGGCCAGGGCGAGGGTGCCGGCTGCCGCCGCGAACAGGCGCGACCGGCCGTGGGTGAGGTGCACGGCGGCCACGGCGGCGGCGCACAGCGTGCCCGGCAGGAGCGTCAGCAGGGCCCAGTCGACGCGTGCCCGTGGCGTGGCGGGCGCGGCGGGCGGGGGTGCGTCCGCGTCCCGGGGGACCCGCGCGTACATCTCCTCCGCGAGGGAGAAGACGTCCCGGTGGCGGAAGCGGGCGGCGGTCCGGTCGGTGATGCCGTGCGCCTCCAGGCCCGCCGCGATCTCGAGGGGGTCCACCGCGCGGTCGCAGAGCTCCCGGTGACGGTGCATCAGCCCCTTCACGGGGTCGGCGGCACCGCGCCGTGGGGCGGACGGCTTGCGGTCGGCGGCCGCCTCCGGGGCGGGCGCGGGCGTGCGCGGCGCCCGCTCCGAGCGGGCGTCCCACGCCGCCCCCGAGCCGGCCGGGGTCTCCGGGCGGTCCAGTTCGCCCAAGCCGGTCATCGCGCGCCCTCCGGGGCGGGGACGGCAGTGGTCGCGCGTACGGGTCTGCTCGTCGCCCAGCCGGGGCCGCCGCGGGCGACGAGGCTGGGTGACGGGGCGGCCCAGCGGATCGGGACGTGATCCTCGGCGGGAACCGCGAAGGGCAGCGGCGCCCCCGCTTCGTCGAGGACCACGCGGCGGACCGGCGTGCGCGAGACGATCTCCAGGTAGATGCCGTGAAATGCCTTGATGTTCTGCTCGACCGTGAACAGCTCGAGGGCACGGGCGCGGGCGGCGGCACCCAGGCGCGCACGGCGCTCGGGGTCGCGCAGCAGCGCCACGCACGCCTCGGCGAGCGCCCGCGGGTTGCGCGGCGGCACGACGAGCCCGGTGCCGCCGATGACCTCCACGACCGCGCCGACGTCCGTCGACACCGTCACGCGTCCGCAGAGCATGGCCTCGACGAGGCTGATCGGGAAGCCCTCGACGACGCTGGAGAGGACGGTCACGGCGCCCGAGGCGTAGGCGTCGGCGAGGGCCGGGAGCTCGGGACCGCCGATCTCCTCGAAGGACACCGGGTTGTCGCCGTCGGCGTGCGGGCCCTCGGCCTCGTCGGGGAAGAGCTGTGCGGCCAGGGTCCGGCAGTGGCCGAGGTAGGCCGTGCCCTCGGCACCGGCGGGGGCGCCGACGATGCGCAGGCGGGTCTTCGGCTGCCGCTTGCGGATCTGCGCGAAGGCGTGGAGCAGCGAGACCAGGTCCTTGGCGGGCTCGACGCGTCCGACCCAGACGAGCGTGTCCGGGTCGGCGCACTCGGGGGACTCGCCGACCTCGGCGAAGGGCCGGGCGTCCATGCCGGGGGAGACCGTGCGGAGCTTCTCGCGGTCGGCGCCGCAGCGCTCCTGCCAGCGGCGGGCGTGCGTGTTGCCGGCCGTGACGACCTCGGCCCGTGCGTAGGCCTCGGCCGCGAGCCTGCCCTGGAAGGCCGCCAGCAGGGACCGTACGGCGGGCGGGGCGCCCGGGGCGGTCAGGTAGTGGGTGCGCAGGCGTACGCCGTACTCGGTGACCAGCAGGGGCACGCCGGTGAAGTGGCGGGCGAGCAGGCCCGGCAGGGCAGCCGGGCCGCCGGAGGCGGCGTGGCAGAGGTCGACCGCGCCGAGTCCGTTGTCCTCGTACCAGTCGAGGGAGAGGGGGCGCAGGGCGCGTTCCAGGTGTGCGGCAACGGCGAGCAGATCCGGGACGCGCGCCTCACGCGCCGCGCGGTGGGCGCCCGGCGCACGACAGGCGCGCTCCAGGGTGCGTACGGCGGTCTCGGAACGGAGTGCCCCTACCAGCCCGCCCGTCTCGCGGGCGAGTTCGGCGAGCCCGTACAGAGCGTTGCCGAAACGGTCCGCCTCAGGGGCCGACGTACCCTCGGAAGGCCCTTCGGCGGCGGTCGGCGCACCCCCGGACGACCCGCTCAGCACGGCTGCCAGTTCGCCGAAGCACTCGGTGAACCGCCGGCGCGCGCGGCGGCCCAGGACCACTTCGTCGCCCTCGGCCATCCACAACGGTGCGGTGCGCACCCTGCGGACGTTCGGCGGCAGCGGGATCCAGCCCTCGTCCTCCTGGTGTTGGCTGCGGCTGAGCGCGTAGACGTCGAACTCGTGCTGTCCGAGCCCGCGCACCAGCCGGTCGCACCAGAGCCTGGCGTCACCGCTCACGTACGGATAGCCACCCTCCGTAAGCAGTCCGATGCGCACGAGTGCACCCCCGATCTCCCGTATCAGGAGCCGCCGTTGCCCGGCGGCTCGCAGCGGGACGAACGTATGCGGACAAGGCGGTGGGGGGGGGGGGGGGGGGGGGGGGGGGGGGGCCCCCCCCGCGGGGGGGGGGGGGGGGGGGGGGGGGGGGGGGGTGCCGGGGGGGGGGGGGGGGGGCCGCGCCCCCCCCCCCCCCACCAAAAGGGGTGAACGGTCGTAACTTTCCCGTGCAGATCGCGTTCCGTCGCGCTAGGAGAGCAACCGGACACGGATCGTCATACCGCGGCCAACTCCCGTCGCTCCGCCCGGCGTCGCGCGACGGCCTCCGGGTCGAGCGCCGGTACGGCGGCCGGCGGCTGCCTGGTGTACGGGTCGAGCGCCCGGGCGACACCGACGCGTCGGCGCTGCCCGCCGCTGAACTCGTCGCCATGTCGACGCGTTGCGTGGGCCGACCCCTGTGGTGCCTGTCAACTTCCGGGATACGGCCAGGGGTTGGCCCGGCAGCGGATGCCGTCGCGCTCGAGGAACTTGGTCTGCTGCTGCATGACCGGGGCCAGACTGCCGTCCTTGTCGCAGGTGACGTGGCCGTAGCCGAGGCGGTGGCCGACCTCGTGGTTGATCAGCATCTGCCGGTAGGCATGGATCTTGTCGCCGTACGTCTGCGAGCCCTGCGCCCACCGGTAGGCGTTGATCATCACGCGTTCGGTGGCGGCCGAGTCGCAGGAGACGTTGTCCACGGTGGTGTCCAGACCGGACTTGGCGCACCAGTCGGCGGTCGTGCCGGGGCTGGCGAGCGTGATCACGAAGCGGGGCGTGCCGGAGTGGATCCGCTCGAAGGTGCGCGCGCCGTTGTGGGCCCAGCTGCGCTGGTCGTTGAGCGTCTTGTGCACGGCCTCGGCGAACAGCTCGGCGTCGAGCCCGAGCCCCTGCTCCACGTCCAGGCGATAGGTGAGCTTCTGCCCCGCACCGGGCGCCTCGGCGATGCCGGGAACGGCGTCGAACTTCCCCGAGCCCTTGAACGTGGCGCCGAGCGGGTACGTCCTGCCCATCTTCTCGTCGTACGTCAGCGCCTTCGCGCCGGGAGCCGGTGCGGGTGCCCGCCCGTCCGCGTGGGCCGAGGGGTCCCGGATGTCGCGGGCCTGGTCGGTGGCGGACCGCGACTGCACGTCGGCGCCGCCGGGGTCGTCGGTGACCTGACCGGCGACGACCACGGCCAGCACGGTCGTGACGGCGGCGGCCGCGATGCCGGTGAACGTACGGCCCTTGGCGCCCTTGACCGGCGCGGGCGTGCCGGTGGGCGCCGCGCCGTCGTCATCGTCGTCGTCGTCGTCGGAGCGGATGCCTGCCGGGGCGCCGGCGTTCCAGTCCGTGACGGAGGCGTAGGCGTCCGCCGCGTGTGCGGAGGCGGGCGTACGGGGTGCGAAGACGTCGTCCTCCTCGTCGAAGGCGTCGAGAAACTCCTGCCGCGGCCCGGGCACGGACGCCCGCCGCTGCCCCGGTATGGGAGCACCGCCGCCCCTCAACTCGCCCCAGCCACCCCCGGCTTCGCGCTGCTCGGGATGCCCTCCACGCGCTTGTGGGAAGCCGTGCGCGGGAGTGCCGTCGGGCAACCGCGGCACTCCGCGCGCGGGGGTACCGTCCGGAAGTCGCGGAAAGCCCTGCGCCGGAGTCCCGTCCGGAAACCGCGGAACGCCCCGCGCCGGCGTCCCGTCAGGAAGCCTCGGAACGCCCTGCCCGGGAGTCCCATCCGGCAGCCGCGGAGTACCGCGCGCCGGCGTGCCGTCGGGAAAGCGGGGCAGCCCCCGCGCCGGGGTGCCGTCAGGCAGGCGCGGAACGCCGTGCACGGGCGTGCCGTCCGGCAGCCAGCCGTCCGGAAGACGCGGCATCCCGTGCGCGGGCGTCCCGTCCACCGGCGCGGGCCGAGGCCCCGGCGTCCGGCGAGGGCCGGCACCAGGCGGCGGCCAGCCGCCCTGCGGCGCGTCGCGGGGCGGGGCCGTCCGGCCTCCCCGGCTCGTGTCCGGCGCCTGTCCCTGCCCTTGCCCCGGTCCCTGTCCCGACCCGGCCCGGCCGTCCCGTACTGCGGTTGTGTCCGCGGTGTCGCTCTTGGCGACCGGCCCACGGCGGCTGTGGCGTCCCACGTCGCGCCTCAGCCCCCCATGCTCTCGTCGGTGTCTGCTCCGGTGCCTGCTGCGTCGACGGCCTCGTCCGCGCGAGCCTTCCTCGCTCGTCGTTCGCCCAACTCCCCGGCATCTTCGAGGAGTTCACGAAACGCCATGGCCACCGTCTCCGGGTACTCCATCATGGCCACGTGCCCCGCGTCCGGCAACGTCACCAGCCGCGAGTCGCGGAACGCCCGGGCCGCCCTCTGGGCCATCCGGAAGCCGACGAGCTGGTCACGGCCACCGTAGACGAGGAGGGTCGGCGCGAGAACCCGTTCGGCCTGGCGCCACAGTCCCTGCTGGCCGCCCAGCGTGTACGCGTTGACGATCCCGCGCGCGGACCGCGTCATCGCGTCCCAGAAGTACGGCAGCCGCAGCCGCCGCTCCATCTCCTCCACGGCGTTGCTGAATCCTTCCGGCGTCACCCGCCCCGGATCCCCGTAACACAGCGCCATCACGCCACGGACGCGCTGCTCCGCCGTCCACTCCCGGGTCAGCCGGGTGAAGAGCGGGGCGACACCGGGCACCGCCAGCAGCGCTGTGGGCACGGCGGTGCGCTGCACTCTGATTTCGGGCAAAGCAGGCGACACGAGTGTGAGCGTACGGACCAGATCGGGCCGTACCGCGGCGACACGGGTGGTGATGGCGCCACCGAGGGAGTTCCCGAACAGGTGCACGGGGCCACGACCGGTGGCGTCGAGGTACCGGATGACCGCGCGCGCGTGCCCCGTCACGGAGTAGTTGCCGTCGTCCGGCGGCGGGGAGTCGCCGAAGCCCGGCAGATCGGGGGCCTCGCTCTCGACGACGTCGTCCAGCAGCGCCATCAGCGCCGACCAGTTCTGCGAGGAACCTCCGAGCCCGTGCACGTACAGCGCGGGGGCCGCCCCCTTGCGCGCAGGGCGCCTCGACCGCACCGTCAGCGTGACCCCGGGCAGCTCGACCGACCTGAGCCGCTCGCCCTCGGCGACCCGGACGGTCCCCACCTTCGGCAGCACATTGGCGGGCGGCACGAACGGCAGCTCGGTCGAAGACATGCGGCAATGTTACGAGACGATCACGTAGTGGCCCGTGTGTTCGCCGTCACAGGAATCGGCCATGTGGGGCGGGCACATGGGGCAGACACGGGGGAAGACGCGGAGAACGGAAAGCCACCCGAGCAGGGCGAGGCACCCGGGAAAGACAGGACATGAAGGCAGGGCACATGAGAAGCAGTCGACGGGATGCGCGCTGCGTCACATCCCGGACGCGGATCGCATAGCGTCCGGATCGGGTGTCTCCTAGGCTCGTAGAGAGGGCACCCGCGTGTGGTCCCTGCATCCCAGGGACGTTCGTAGGAAGGGAGCCCAGCATGGCCGTAGACCCCACAGACCCGGAGACGTTCGAGGCCGAGGAGGCGCAGGAGACGCCGGAGTACGACGTCGAGGCCCCCGAGGTCGACGCGGCCGAGCAGCACACGGACGTCGCACCGAACCGCGACGACCCGCTCACCCGCGTCGACCCCGACCGCGCCAACGAGGCCGACCTGGTGGAGCAGTCCCGGATCGTCTCTCTCGACGAGGACGACTACCGGTGACGCACGCCGCCGGGTGGCGACAAGGAGCATCACCGAGCAGGAAAGGAGCCGCATTTTGCCCGCTCTGACCCTGTTTGAAACCTTCTCAGCCGCTTTCGTAACCGTCCGGTCCGTGAAATTCTGCGCTCTCACCGCGCACACCACGGTTACCGAAAAGTACGATGGCGACGCGGCCAGATCCGCACGTGGACGACTTTGGGAGGCGGCGTGACAGCCATCGAGCAGACAGAGGCGGTTCGCCCGCGGGGCACACGCCTGCCACGCCGTGCCCGACGGAACCAGCTCCTGGGCGCCGCCCAGGAGGTCTTCGTGGCCCAGGGCTACCACGCGGCCGCGATGGACGACATCGCCGAGCGCGCCGGCGTCAGCAAGCCGGTGCTCTACCAGCACTTCCCGGGCAAGCTCGACCTCTATCTGGCGCTGCTGGACCAGCACTGCGAGTCACTCATCCAGGCCGTACGCAACGCGCTGGCGTCGACGACCGACAACAAGCAGCGCGTCCGGGCGACGATGGACGCCTACTTCGCCTACGTCGAGGACGACGGCGGCGCCTTCCGCCTGGTCTTCGAGTCGGACCTGACGAACGAGCCGGCCGTGCGCGAGCGCGTCGACAAGGTCACCAACGAGTGCGCGGAGGCGATCCGCGACGTCATCGCCGAGGACACGGGCCTGTCGCGCGCGGAGTCGATGCTGCTCGCCTCGGGCCTCGGCGGCCTCGCCCAGGTGGTGGCCCGGTCCTGGCTGAACAGCGACCGCAGCGTGCCGCGCGACCAGGCCGTACAGCTGCTCGCTTCGCTGGCGTGGCGCGGCATCGCGGGCTTCCCGCTGCACGGAACCGACCAGCAGCACCACTGACGGCCGCTTTGTTCCCGCCCGCTGTTCGCTCGTGGCGTTCTCGGGCGGAGCATGCCGGTCCCCTCACCGGGCTAATGTGTGCTGCGTACGGCGCGGAAGGTCGCGCACATCACTGACCGTCGGAGGGACATAGCCGTGGAGGTCAAGATCGGCGTGCAGCACGCGCCCCGCGAGATCGTTCTGGAGAGCGGTCAGAGTGCCGAGGAGGTCGAGCGGGCGGTGTCCGAGGCGCTGGCCGGGAAGTCGCCGCTGCTGACCCTCGTGGACGAGCACGGCCGCAAGGTCCTGGTCCCGGCCGACCGTCTCGCGTACGTCGAGATCGGCGAGCCGGCCCCGCGCAAGGTGGGCTTCGGCGCTCTGTAGGCACATGTGCGGACGGGGGGGGGGGGGGGGGGGCCCCCCCCCCCCCGCCCCCGCGCCCCCGGCGCGCGGCCCCCCCGGCGGCGCCCCGGTTCCACCCCCCAGTGGCCCCCGTTGGCCCCCCCCAAGGGGATTGGTTACGCAC
>NZ_JBITJK010000023.1:0-29636 GCF_044459945.1 Streptomyces sp. NPDC050164 | reverse complement strand
CCCAAAAACGTTTTTTTGTGCCTGGGGGGCGCGCCCCGCGGGGGGGGGGGGGGGGGGTTTTTTTGTTGGGGGGGGGGGGGGGGGGGGGGGCGGGGCCCCCCCCCCCCCCCGTCCGCGTTTCCTCTTCCGTGCGGCACCCTGTGCGGCGCACGGGTTCCTCCACGGATGGACCACGGTTCGCCCACAGAAGGGGATTGGATTCCGCAGGTCAGGGGTATGACGGGCTACGACCGATTCGGGCAGGCCATGTGGGAGGGACCTCGACATGCTCCTGGAAGCGCTGAGCTCCGCGATCCTCGGCCTGGCTCTGGCGTGGGCGGCCGCGCATCGCCTGGCACACCGCCTCCCGGCCCGGCCCCTGGTGCTGTCGACCGGCGTCGCCGGGGCCCTCTTCGGGTCCTTCGTCATGCACAGCGCGCTGGACGCCGGGCACTGGCTGCTGGTGCTGCTCGGCGCGGTGGTCGTCTCGGTGGCCTCGCTGTCGCTGCTGCTGCGCCCCGCGGGACGCCTGCGCCGACGATCAGCGACGGCGTAGCCGAAGCCGACCGGGGCACCGGGGCCTGCGCGCCCAGCCGGCGACGGCCCCTTGCCGACGGCCCGCGGCCGCGACACAGCCGGAACCACCCCAGGACCACCCCGCACAGCCCCCTACGCGGCCAATCCCAGCGCAGCCATCCGCTTGGTGTGCGCCTCGGTGATCCGGGAGAACATCTTGCCGACCTCGGCGAGGTCGAAGCCGTCCGCGACACCGCCCACCAGCATGGTCGACAGCGCGTCCCGGTCGGCGACCACCCGCTGGGACTGGGACAGGGCCTCTCCCATCAGCCGTCGCGCCCACAGCGCGAGCCGCCCGCCCACACGCGGGTCCGCGTCGATCGCGGCACGCACCTTCTCCACGGCGAAGCCGCCGTGCCCGGTGTCGTCGAGCACGGCCAGCACCAGACCGCGGGAGTCGGAGTCGAGCCGGGCGGCGACCTCCCGGTAGAAGTCGCTGGCGATGGAGTCGCCGACGTAGGCCTTGACGAGGCCCTCCAGCCAGTCCGAGGGGGCCGTCTGCTTGTGGAACCCGTCGTAGGCCGCGACGAACGGCTCCATCGCCCGCGTCGGCTCCTCCCCGATCTCGGCGAGCCGGTCGCGCAGCCTCTCGAAGTGGTGGAACTCGGCCGACGCCATCTTCGCCAGCTCCGCCTTGTCCTCCAGCGTCGGCGCCAGCTTGGCGTCCTCCGCGAGCCGCTCGAACGCCGCCAGCTCGCCGTACGCGAGCGCACCGAGCAGGTCCACTACCGCGGCGCGGTACTGCGGGTCGGCGGAGGCCGTCGCCCAGTCCCGGGCGGCGACTGAGGTGTGTTCGGCCGGGGTGGCGGTGGTGTCCGAGGCGTTCTCAGGCTTGTCAGAGCTCGTCATGAAGCGCACAATAGCCCGCCCGCCGGGAGGCGTAAGGCCCTGGTCAATCAGTGTGACGACGACTACGTGACCAAATCGGCCATCGCGTGTGCGGGATTCCGGGGTATGGTGGTAATGCGCCTGCTGGTACGTCGACGTACCTCGACAGGCCGCACGTATGAGGATGCCCGGTCGGAGGCCCGATCGGCTCCGACCCGACAGCCCTCCCGTCCGTACGGCACTTGCGTACGGATGCCGGAGGGACACCCTCAGCGGCATGAGCGCTAGAGCGTCGGCGCGGTCCCGTGCTCTACGGCCCGCCCGTAGGCAGCCGACGTCCCCGGCACGGTCCGACAAGACCCCCGCGCTCGCCTCGCGCCGCCCACACAGAAGAGGCAGCACCCTGACTACGACGTTCCGAGAGCTCGGAATCCTTCCCGAGACCGCCGAGGCCCTGGAGGCCGTCGGCATCACCACCGCCTTCCCCATCCAGGAGATGACGCTCCCCGTGGCCCTTTCGGGCTCGGACGTCATCGGCCAGGCCAAGACCGGCACCGGCAAGACGCTGGGCTTCGGCCTCCCGCTCCTCGAGCGCGTCACCGTCCCCGCCGACGTCGAGGCCGGACGCGCCGAGCCCGAAGACCTCACCGACGCCCCGCAGGCGCTCGTCGTCGTCCCCACGCGCGAGCTGTGCACGCAGGTCACCAACGACCTGCTGACCGCGGGCAAGGTGCGCAACGTGCGCGTCCTCGCCATCTACGGCGGCCGGGCCTACGAGCCCCAGGTCGAGGCCCTGAAGAAGGGCGTCGACGTGGTCGTCGGCACCCCGGGCCGGCTGCTCGACCTCGCCGGGCAGAAGAAGCTGAACCTGAAGCACGTCAGGTGCCTGGTCCTCGACGAGGCCGACGAGATGCTCGACCTGGGCTTCCTGCCCGACGTCGAGAAGATCATCAACATGCTGCCGGTCCGGCGCCAGACGATGCTGTTCTCGGCGACCATGCCGGGCGCGGTCATCGGACTGGCCCGCCGCTACATGTCGCAGCCCACGCACATCAGCGCCACGGCGCCGGACGACGCGGGCAAGACGGTCGCGAACACCAAGCAGTACGTCTACCGCGCGCACAACATGGACAAGCCGGAGATGGTCGCGCGCATACTGCAGGCCGACGGCCGGGGACTGGTCATGGTCTTCTGCCGTACGAAGCGCACCGCGGCGGACCTCGCCGACCAGCTCCAGCAGCGCGGCTTCGCCTCCGGCGCGGTCCACGGCGACCTCGGCCAGGGCGCCCGCGAGCAGGCCCTGCGGGCCTTCCGCAACGGCAAGGTGGACGTCCTCGTCTGCACCGACGTCGCCGCCCGCGGCATCGACGTCGAGGGCGTGACGCACGTCATCAACTACCAGTCGCCGGAAGACGAGAAGACGTACCTGCACCGCATCGGCCGTACGGGCCGCGCGGGCGCCAAGGGCATCGCGATCACGCTCGTCGACTGGGACGACATCCCGCGCTGGCAGCTCATCAACAAGGCGCTGGACCTGGGCTTCAACGACCCGCCGGAGACGTACTCCACCTCCCCGCACCTCTACGCCGACCTCGGCATCCCCGAGGGCACGAAGGGAGTCCTGCCGCGCTCGGAGCGCAAGCGCGCCGGGCTGGCCGCGGAGGAGCTGGAGGACCTGGGCGAGACGGGCGGCCGGGGGCCGCGCGGGCGCGGGGGCCACGGTCGTGGTGGCCGCGACGAGTCCCCGTCGGCCGACCGCGAGCGTTCGGACCGTACGCCGCGACGCCGCCGCCGTATGCGCGGCGGGACGCCGCTGGACGGGACGCCGGAGTCCACCGGCACCGCTTCGGACACCCGGGCAACGGGCGGCTCCGCCGAGGCGGAGGCCGTCACGACTCCGCGCACCCCGCGTCGCCGTCGCCGCACCCGCGGCGGCGCCCCGGCCGAGTCGGCGCCGGTCACGGCGGTCGAGTCCCCCGCGCCCGAGCCGGCGGAGAACGCCGTGGCGACGGCGGAGGGCACCAGCACCGAGGCGGCAAAGCCGCGCCGGCAGGATGCCATATCGGAGGTCGTGGCCGCGCCGGTGACCGAACAGCCCGAGGCTCCCGCGGCCAAGCCGCGCCGCCGCACCCGCAAGGCCACGGCGGCGAGCGCGGCCGAGTCGGCGGTCGACACGGCCGAGGGGACCACCGAGTCCGCACCGGAGCCGGCGCAGACCCGGCCGCGGCGCACCCGCACGACGGCTGCCAAGTCCGAGGCCCCGGCCGCTCCGGCCGAGGCCGCGGCGCCCCAGCCGCGCCGCACGCGCAAGGCCGCAGCCGCAGCGGAGGACGCCGTCGACACGGCCGAGACCGCCGAAGCGAAGCCCAGGCGCACGCGCAAGGCAACGGCAGCGACGGAGGACTCCGCCGGCGAGGCGCAGGCCACCGAGCCCAAGCCCCGCCGTACGCGGAAGACCGCAGCAGCGGCCGAGACCGCCGCCGACACGGCCGAAGGCACGGAAACCAAGCCGCGCCGCCGCACCCGCAAGGCCACAGCCGCAGCGGAGGACGCCGTCGACACGGCCGAGACCGCCGAGGCCAAGCCCCGCCGCACGCGGAAGACCACCGCAGCGGCCGAAGCCGCCGCCGACACGGCCGAAGGCACGGAAACCAAGCCGCGCCGCCGCACCCGCAAGGCCGCCGAAACCGCCGAGCCCTCCGAGTCCGTCGCCGCTGAGATCCCGGCCCAGACGGCTCAGGAGCCGGAGGCCGCCGAGGCCAAGCCGCGGCGGGCCCGCAAGGCGACGGCCAAGGCCGAGGCGAGCGTCGACACGGCTGAGGCGACCGAGGCGAAGCCGCGCCGTACGCGGAAGACGGCTGCCGCCGCTGCGGATGCCGAGACCGCCGAGGCCAAGCCCCGCCGCACGCGGAAGACCACCGCAGCGGCCGAAGCCGCCGCCGACACGGCCGAAGGCACGGAAACCAAGCCGCGCCGCCGCACCCGCAAGGTCACCGAGCCCGCCGATATCCCGGCACAGGCCGGGCAGGAGCCGGAGGCCGCCAAGCCGCGTCGCACGCGCAAGACGGCAACGGCCACAGCCTCAGCCGAGGTCGCGGACGACGCGACGGAGGCGAAGCCGAAGGCCCGCCGCACCCGCAAGGCCACGGCCGGCGCGGAGCCCACGGAGGGCTGACACTCACCCCGATGGCCCGGCCCCACACCCGCGTGTGGGGCCGGGCCATCGGCGTTCACCGGAGCGCAGCCCGCCCCGCACCTGCGCCGGCCGCCACCCCACCGTCGCGCCCCACGACCACACCCCCACCCGCTACCCTCACCGCGTGACCAGGCAAGCCACCTTCACCCCGCCCCCGGGCGCCCGCGCCTACCTACTGCGCACAGCCCGCGGTGAGTTCGCTGTCGTCGACTCGTCGCCGAAGGCGGGGGCGGAGGTCAAGGGAGTCGTCCTGATGCTGCCCGGGTTCACCGGGAGCAAGGAGGACTTCAGGCTGCTCCACGAGCCGCTCGCAGAGCGTGGGTACCGGGTCGTCGCCGTGGACGGGCGGGGACAGCACGAGTCGGACGGCCCCGTGGACGACGAATCCGCCTACGCCCAGCGGGAACTGGCACGGGACGTGCTCGCGCAGGCCGAGGCGCTCGGTGTGCCCGTGCACCTCGTCGGGCACTCGCTCGGCGGGCAGATCGCGCGTGCGGCCGTGCTGCTCGACCACTCCCTCTTCCTCTCCCTCACCCTGATGTCGTCCGGCCCGGCGCAGATCTCCGTCTCCCAGCAGCAGCGTGTGAAGCTGCTGCGGGACGCGCTCGCCGTGCTGTCGATGGAGGAGGTGTGGGAGGCCATCCAGGCCATGGGACCGCCGGAGGAGGTCGGCGGGCCCGCTCGCGGCCCCGGCGACCCGGAGCAGTTGCGCCGCCGCTGGCTGGGCCACAGCCCCGCCCAACTTCTCGCGACCGGCCGCCAGTTGTGCACCGAGCCGGACCGCGTCGCCGAACTCGCCGCCGTACCGCTGCCGTTCCACGTCCTGTCGGGCGCGCACGACGACACCTGGCCGGTGGCGATCCTCGACGACATGGCCGTACGGCTGAACGCGCACCGCACGGTCGTCGCGGGAGCCGATCACTCCCCGGGCGCCGAACAGCCCCTGCCGACCGCCCACGCCCTCGCCGACTTCTGGGGCGGAGCCCGCACGCCCTGATACGGGACCGGCAGGCCCTGGGGGTGTCCGCAAAGTCCCGCCTGCCCTGCGGGCGGACGACGGGACTTTGCGGACACCCCCTAGTACTGCGTCCGGAGGTGCTCCCAGAAGCCGTCCCGCAGTGCGCGCCGCAGGTCCGCCTGTCCGCGCAGCGAGTACTGCAACAGGCCCTCCGCCTCCACGAGCAGGTCCTGGTCCACCGAGCCGGGCAGGTAGGGGTGGCCGGGCAGGAGCTCGACCAGCGTGTCCCGGCCGCGGGCCGCCAGCCACTTCGCCGCGATCTGCGCGCCGACGAACCGCACGTCCTCGCGGGTGGGCCGGCCCGTGGTCGTCTCGTAGGCGGGGGCGGCGCGGCGGGAGACGTAGGGCTTGAAGAAGTCGAGGTCCAAGGTGCGCTGGCTGTCGACCTCCCACAGGAGGGGCTCCGCCTGGTTGCGGCCCTCAGGCGCCTCGATGCCCCAGAGGTGGACGCGGGCGCCGTACCCCTGGGCCGCCTCCACCGCCGACACCAGGTCCTCGTCGCCGCCGAGCAGGGCCGCGTCGCTGATGGCGCGGTGCCTGGCGAGGGACTCCAGGTCGGTGCGGATGAGTGAGTCGACGCCCTTCTGCTGGTTGTTGGAGTTCAGGTTGCCCAGCCGCACCTTGACGTCCGGCAGTTCCGCGATGCTCTGCTGCTCCGCCGTGTGGATGCGGCGGCGGGCGCCGTCGTACCAGTAGACCCGCAGCAGCCTGCTGTCCGCGAAGATCGTGCGGGCCTTGTCGATGAGCGCGTCGATCAGGCCCTCGGCGTCCAGGTCGAAGGCCCGGCGGTCCTCCGTGCCGGCGACGAGCCGGCCCGCGGCCGCGTACAGATACCCGGCATCGACGAAGATCGCATGGGTCGAGGGTGTCTTCGCCACCTCGGCGAGCATGCGCTGGAGCAGCTCGTTGGTGCGGTCGATGCGGGCGCTCAGGGCCGCGAGGTCGTCGTTCATCACCTCCATTGTCCCGGCGGTCACGCTGCGAACACAACTGGTCCCGGTCGGTCCCGTAACGACAGTCTTACGGCTCAGTAATTAGCCGTTCGAAAAATTTCCTTAGCGTAGGGAATGTTTCAACGGGGCAGTCCTGTTGACTCATATGGAACACCGGGCACCGCTGCCTCGTGGGCCGACCACCAAGTAGTTCTCCTCAGGAGGATGACCAGACGAAGGGAGAAGCCCTTGCGCTTCGAAATCATGCACCTCGACGACGTCGACGGCACGCCCGTGGACACGACCGTCGTGGACGCCGCCTCCGTCAACCGCATCGTTCAGCAGGCCGCCGCCACCGGGCAGCGCCTCTGGATCCGCCCGGCCGGGACCACGGCCTCGTAACGCGCGCCGCTCTCCCACACTTCGCAGCCCCCGCACGGCATCGGCCGTGCGGGGGCTGCGCTGTTGCGGACCTCCCTGGTGGGGGGCGTACTGGCTGAGGGGGACGGCGAGAGCGAGAACAAGGCGGTGGAGCACATGTCCGTGACGGGCCGGTCGAACGAGGAACTGCACGAGCAGGCCGTGGCCGAGGCCGCGCAGCGCTACGAGGACTCCGCCACGGAGCGTGAGCGCGTCGAGGGCCGGATGGCGGCCGGTGTGCGATTCCCGGACAACCCGGACGCCCTCGCCGTGCGTGCCGAGCGGATCCTCGACCGGGGCGGTCTGTCGCCCTCGGCGGTGGTGGCGGACATCCACGGCGAGGCCTTGGACCTGCCCCACACCAACGAACGCATCATCGACCTGTCGAACGAACTCCAGGCCTGGAGCTTCCTGCCACGCGGGGTCAGGGCCGGAGCCACGGTCGCCCGGATCACCCTGCGCCGCGACGGCCGTGAGCTTCCGCACGGCACCGGCTTCCTGGTCTCGCCGCGGTTGATGATGACCAACCACCACGTGCTGCCCGACGAGGCCTTCGCCCGCCGGTGCTTCGCGGAGTTCAACGCCCAGGTCACGGTCGACAACGTCCCCGACACCGCCGTCCGCATGGAGCTCGACCCGGGGACCTTCTTCGCCGCGGACAGGCGGCTGGACTTCGCCTTGGTGGCGGTCACGCCCGCCCAGGACGGCCGTCAGCCGGGCGAGATCTTCGGCTGGAACCGGCTCAGCGTGCAGCTCGGCAAGCTGGTGCTCGGCGAGAGGGTGAACATCATCGGTCACCCGGACGGGCGCCTCAAGGAGATCGCTCTGCGCGACAACGCGCTGCTGGTACGGCTCGACGACTTCGTCCACTACCGGACCGACACCCGCCCCGGAAACTCGGGCTCCCCCGTCTTCAACGACCAGTGGGAGGTCGTGGCCCTGCACCACAGCGGCGTGCCGAAGAAGGACGGCCAGGGCCGCGTCCTGCGCAAGGACGGACAGCCCTGGCGCCAGGGCGACGGCGACGACGCGATCGACTGGGTCGCCAACGAGGGCGTCCGCATCAGCTCGATCCTCAAGCATCTGGCCCGGCTGGACCTCGACCCCGGACGCCGCGCGCTGCTGGCCGAGATGGGCCCGGACTCCGGCCTGGACCAGAGCACGGCCGCCCCCGCACATCAGCCGGAGAGAACCACACCGGCACCCGGCGTCACGACTCCGTCGGTCCCGGCCGTCCCGGTGACGGTGAGCATGACCGAGAGCGAGACCCGCACGCAGAGCCCCAAGAAGGGACGCCCGGCCCGCGGCACCGCCTTCGGCGGCCGTCAGCACCTGGTCTTCCTGCACGGCAGGGACCAGCAGAGCAAGGAGCCCGAAGACCTCCGCCGGAAGTGGACGTCCGGCCTGAACCGCGGACTCACGCTCGCGGCACTGCCCACGGTCGACCCGGATGACGTGTGGTTCCCGTTCTACGGCACGAGACTGGCCGACCTCGTGAGCGGGCGGGAGAGCACGGCCCGGGCCGTCGGACTCGACGAGGTGAGCGCCGCCGCTGCCGCCGAGGTCTTCGCCGCCGAATCGCCGACCGGCTCCTACGAGCAGCTGCTCTACGAGGCGGCCGCCCGGGCCGGCATGCCCCGGAACGGGCCGGCGACCACGGAGGGCTTCGGCGCGGGGCTGGTCGGCGCCCTGCACCGGCCGCTGAGCTGGCTCGCCGCCCGGTCCGACCTGGACGAGTGGACCATCGCCACGTTCCTGCGGGACGTCGACCTGTACCTCGGCGACGGTGCCGTGCGGCAGGCCGTGCTGGACAGCGTCCTGGAGACGATGCCCGCCACCGGCGAACTGGTGCTGGTCACGCACAGCCTGGGCACGGTAGTGGGAATGGACCTGCTGACCCGGCTCCCGGACGGCCTCGACCTCGTTCTGCTGGTCACCGCGGGCAGCCCGCTCGGGCTGGACGGCGTCAACGAGCGGCTCCTCGCCCGCGGCCCGCACCAGCCGCCCAAGGTACGCGACTGGGTCAACGTCTGGTCCCCCACCGACGCGGTCGCCGTCGGCTGCCCCCTGGAGGACGAGCGGTGGGGCAAGCTCACCCAGCTGGCCGTCCCGAACGGCCGGGACCGCGCCCATGACATCGACGAGTACCTCGCCCACGCGGGACCCGCCAGGGAGATCGGCACCGTACTCACCCGCCCTGCCTGACGCGGCGGCCTCTCAGCTGCCCTGGATCACCTGCGTGACGCCGTTGATGATCTGCTGCACGGCGATCGCGGACAGCATCATGCCCGCGAGCCGCGTCACCAGGACCACACCGCCGTCCTTGATGATCCGGATGATCACCAGCGAGTAGCGCATCACCAGCCACAGCACGACGTGGATGGCGAGGATCGCCGTCCACACGGAGACCTGCGCGGCGGCACTGTGGGCCTTCTGCACGGCGAGGATGACCGACACGATCGCCCCCGGCCCGGCCAGCAGCGGCATGCCCAGCGGCACGAGAGCGACGTTGACGTCCTTGGTCTGCTTCGGCTCGTCCGTCTTGCCGGTGAGCAGATCGAGCGCGATCAGCAGAAGCAGCAGCCCGCCCGCGATCATCAGCGCGGGCACGGAGACATGCAGGTAGTTCAGGATCTGATGCCCGAGCAGCCCGAACACGGTGATCACGCCACCGGCGACACAGACGGCCTGGAAGGCCATCCGCTTCTGCACCTTGGCGGGCCGTCCGGCGGTGAGCGCGAGGAAGATCGGGGTGATCCCGGGAGGATCCATGATGACGAAGAGGGTCAGGAACAGGGAGCCGAAAACGGCGAGGTCGAACATGAGCATGATGGCCTTGCGGGAGTACTGAGGGTGGGCAGCGGGCGTCCGCGACCGCTGTGGGCAGCAGATGTCCGCAACGGGGAGGGTGGGCACAGCCGACAACGCCGGGTGCCTGACAACGGAGCTACAGGAGAGAGACCTCAGACTCCGCCGGCCCCGGGCACGGGAAACGCCCCGAAGGCCCGCCGCGTGATCTCCCCGTACACCTCGGGATCGGTCGTGTACTCCCCGAGCACACACGTCTTCCGGCTGCCGTGATAGTCGCTGGACCCGGTCACGAGGAGCCCCAGCTCCTTCGCCAGCCCCCGTAGCCGCGCACGCGTGTCCGGGTCGTGGTCCATGTGGTCGACCTCGATGCCGTCCAGCCCGGCCGCGGCCATCTCGGCGATCGCGGCCTCCGGCACCGTACGCCCCCGCTTGCTCGCCCCGGGGTGGGCGAACACCGCGACCCCGCCCGCGCCCTTGATCAGCCGGATCGCCTCGAAGGGGTCGGTCTCGTGCTTCTCCACGAAGGCCCGGCCGCCGTCGGCCAGCCAGTCCTGGGTGAAGGCGTCGCTGACGGTCGGCACCACGCCCAGCTCGACGAGCGCGGTCGCCACGTGCGGACGCCCGACGGACCCGTCACCGGCGATCCGCGCCACCTGCTCCCAGGTCACGGGCACGCCCAGTTCCCGAAGCTTGGCGATCATGCCCTGCGCCCGGGGCACCCGGTCGTCCCGGACCAGCTCGCGCTCGGCGAGCAGCGTCGGCTCCGCGGCGTCGAAGAGGTACGCCAGCATGTGCATGCTGATGCCGTCGAGCCGGCAGGAGAGTTCGGCTCCGGTGACCAGCGTGAGCCCCTCGGGCAGCGCGGCGATCGCCTCGGCGTGGCCGCGGGTGGTGTCGTGATCGGTCAGCGCGACGACGTCCAGCCCGGCCGCGGCGGCCTTCCGCACCAGCTCGGCGGGCGCGTCGGTACCGTCGGAAGCGGTGGAGTGGGTGTGCAGATCGATGCGCACGACGCGGACTCCAGACACGGACGGGACAAGCAGGGCTGCTCAAGGATAACCGGATTTTCACCGACCTCTGTCACACCCGAACCCAGGAAGCGCCCCCTACAGCCAACGCCCTGAAGGGGCGCGGGGAACCGCGCGACGAGCCACAGACCCCCCGCAGCCGCCCGCGCACCCGAAGCCCCCTGGGCGCTACGGCTGAAGCAATCGCGGCGACAGGGCCCCGCACGGCACCAACTCCACCTCCGCCCCGGCATCCCGCAGATCCGCCAGCACCAGCTCGTCGTACATCAGCAATCCGGACTGCTCGGGCCACACCACCGCCCACAGCCACAACCCGAGCGCCTCCCCCGCGAACACCGCCCGATCATCCGGCGCCCCGGACACATGCCACAGCGGCGTAGGACGCCCCGCGGCCAGCACCTTCGCCTGCGCCGGCTTCCCGACGTCCATGTAAGGCCCCGGATCCGGACCCTCCATGCCCGCGTACCGGGCACCGAGTCCGACGCCGAGCTCCTCCGCCACCAGGATCAGCTCGCCCATCCCGCCGAGCGGCCCGGGCCCCGTGCAGGCCACGGCCGTGGCGCGGCCGCCCGTGCGGTCGTCCCCCGCGCAGGCCGCGCCCGTGAACAGCCAGCCGACCGGCAGCGGCCAGGGCATCCACACCGGCACGTGCGTGCGGTGCACCACGACGTTGAGGGCGTCGACGCTGGGCGGTATCACGGGCTGCACCGGGTGGACGGTGCCGTGCACATCGCACTGCCACGAGTCGGAGAAGAGGCCGGGAGCCCTGACCCGGCCACCGCACTTCGGGCAACTGGGTTCGCCCCTCATAGGGCCCCACGGTCCTACCCCCGCCCCGTCGCGTCAAGGACGATCACCCAACCGGACGGAACCCTTCACCCCCACATCAGGTGCCCCTTGCATTATTTAGCCTAGCTAACTTAGTGTGTGTATATACCAACTACTTCCGTCCGGGAAAGGGAGCACGCAATGGACCCCTTCGACGCCGGAGCGGGCGGCCTCCTCAAGCAGCCCAAGTCCGTGTGGGCGACCGCCGGGGCGTCGGTCGTCGCCTTCATGGGCATCGGACTCGTCGACCCGATCCTGCCGTCCATCGCCCAGGGCCTGCACGCCACGGCGAGCCAGGTCTCCCTGCTCTTCACGTCGTACTTCCTCATCACCGCCGTCGCGATGCTGGTGACCGGGTTCGTCTCCAGCCGGATCGGCGGCCGGAAGACCCTGCTGCTCGGCCTCGCGTTCGTCGTGGTGTTCGCCGGGCTCGCGGGCACGTCCGGATCCGTCGGCGAACTGGTCGGGTTCCGGGCCGGCTGGGGCCTCGGCAACGCGCTGTTCGTCTCGACGGCCCTCGCGGTCATCGTCGGTGCGGCGGCCGGCGGAAGCGCGGCGGCGATCCTGCTGTACGAGTCGGCCCTCGGCCTCGGCATGGCCTGCGGTCCACTGCTGGGCGCCCTGCTCGGGGACGCCAGCTGGCGCTACCCGTTCTTCGGCACGGCGTTCCTGATGGCGGTCGGCTTCCTGTGCATCGCCGTGTTCCTGCAGGACCAGCCCAAGCCGGCCCGCAAGACCTCGCTCCTGGACCCGGTCAAGGCCCTCGGCCACGGCGGCCTCGCCTCGGCGGCGGTCTCGGCGTTCTTCTACAACTACACGTTCTTCACCGTGCTGGCCTTCACGCCGTTCGTGCTGGACATGAGCCCGTACCGGTCGGGGGCGGTGTTCTTCGCCTGGGGTGTGCTGCTCGCCGTCTTCTCGGTGATCGTGGCGCCGCGACTGCAGAAGCGGTTCGGCTCGCTGAAGGTGCTCGGCGGTTCGCTGGTCCTGCTCGCGGCCGACGTGCTCGTGCTCGGCTACGGCGACCACGCGACGGCCGTGGTCTGCACGATCCTGTCCGGCGCCTTCATCGGCGTGAACAACACCGTCTACACCGAGCTGGCCCTCGGCGTCTCGGACGCGCCCCGGCCGGTGGCGAGCGCGGGCTACAACTTCGTGCGCTGGTTCGCGGCGGCGGCCGCCCCGTACTTCGCGCCGAAGATCGAGGAGTGGACCGACCTCCACATCCCGTTCGTGGTGGCGGCGGTCACCGCGGTCGTGGGCGCGCTCGTGGTCGTCGTACGGCGGAAGGCGCTCACGGAGGAGGCCGAGGAACTGGAGACGAAGCACGCGGCCGGGGACAGTGTCAGCGTCTTCGCCAACTGACGCTTCCCGGCCAGAGGTTGGTGAGCTTCCTCACTCCAGCGGGACGGACTTGCGGGACGGATCCCGCAGGTCCGTCCCCTGGTTCAGCCACCGCTCCTGGAGCGCCTGGGCGCCGTGCACGCGCTTCCAGGCGGCCTCGTTCGCAGTCATCGGCAGCAGCGGCAGGAACCGCACCGGGTCGAGGGGCTCATCGAGCTCCAGGTCCTCGACCAGGCCGCCCGGCTCGGCGACCAGGACCGAGGTGAAGGGGGCGCCGGGCCACAGCGGTTCGCCGACGTCCAGGGAGGCTCCCGGAGCCACGACCAGGCCCTCCACCTGCGGAGACGCGGCGAGCACGGCGAGCGGGCGGAGCACCTTGTCGGTGTCGGCCGACCCGGCGCGCACCGAGAGGACCAGCTCGGCGCGCGGGCCCTTGACCGGGTCGGCGACCACCGCCGTGGGGTCCGTCATGGGGTGCGCGGACATGCCGAGCGTGGCGTAGCGGACGATGTCCCCCTCCTGGAAGCGGAGCACCTCGATACGGTCCGTACCCAGGAACGTGACCGCCGCGCGCGCGTCCGGTTCGCCCAGCGCGGTAAGCAACCGGGCCTCGACCAGAGGAAGAACTTGTGCCATGCGGCGAGCATAGAACTCGTCAGTAGCGGGCAAACAAGCGCCTTGACACGTCGGGCGACTGATACTCTTACCCGGTGGTTCGGGGCAGCACGCAGAAGCGTCGCGATCAAGCCCCGACGCCGAAGGAACTCCCTTACGAGGGACCGGCCGGAGGAGGTGGGACTGCAATGGACCGAAGTCGACCGTGCAGTAGCACCACGCTCTTCCCGCCGCTGACGTAGCTGTTCTGGCTCTGGCTGGTCGCCACCTCTCGCACTCGCCTCACCGCGGAAGAGCGCTTCGTTTCGCTTTGCCTGATCTGCCTCAGAAGCTGAATCAGTAACGAGACTCGCCACCGCGACGGTGCGGTGCTCCCCGCTTTGTGGACGTGCCAAACATCATCGGTCCCAACGTCCTCATTCCGGGTAGTTCCACCTGTCGGGTGCAGCGCCTTTCGTTGCCTGTCGCGAAGGAGCCCGCCATGTCGATGATCCGCGACCTGCGCGCCGTCGTCCGTCCGTCCCGCGTATCGCTGCGCAAGGACGGCGGGACGTACGACGCCACCCGCAGCCCGGCGACGGCCTCCGCCGTCGTCGACTGCGCCGTCTACCGGGACGGCCGCCGCATCGAGACCGAGACCCCGCTGACCCCGCACGAGGCGGTACGCCTGGCGCGCCGCGACGGCGGCTTCGTCTGGATCGGCCTGCACGAGCCGACCGAGGCCGAATTCTCCGGCATCGCCAGTGAGTTCGGGCTGCACCCGCTGGCCGTGGAGGACGCCGTCCAGGCCCACCAGCGGCCCAAGCTGGAGCGCTACGACGACTCGCTCTTCACGGTCTTCAAGACCATCCACTACGTCGAGCACGACCAGCTCGACGCCAACAGCGAGGTCGTCGAGTCCGGCGAGGTCATGTGCTTCACCGGACGGGACTTCTTCATCACCGTCCGGCACGGCGGACAGGGCTCCCTGCGGGCCCTCAGGCACCGCCTCCAGGACGACCCCGAGCTGCTGTCCAAGGGCCCCTCCGCCGTGCTGCACGCCATCGCCGACCACGTCGTCGACGGCTACATCGCGGTCGCCGACGCCGTGCAGGACGATATCGACGAGGTCGAGACCGAGGTGTTCTCCCCGGGGCGCAAGGGCTCGCCGCGCGGCTCGGACGCCGGCCGGATCTACCAACTCAAGCGCGAGGTGCTGGAGTTCAAGCGGGCCGTGTCGCCGTTGCTGCGGCCCATGCAGCTGCTGAGCGAGCGGCCGATGCGGCTGATCGACCCGGACATCCAGAAGTACTTCCGGGACGTCGCCGACCACCTGGCCCGCGTCCAGGAGCAGGTCCTCGGCTTCGACGAGCTGCTCAACTCCATCCTCCAGGCCAACCTCGCGCAGGCGTCCGTGGCGCAGAACGAGGACATGCGGAAGATCACCTCGTGGGCCGCGATCATCGCCGTGCCGACGATGGTGTGCGGGGTGTACGGCATGAACTTCGACCACATGCCGGAGCTGCACTGGCGGTACGGCTACCCGGTGATCATGGGCATCACCGTGGTCATCTGCCTGGGCATCCACCGCACGCTGAAGCGGAACGGCTGGCTGTGAACGGCGTGGATAGGCTGGGGGCCATGACAAGCGAGCTGCTCGGCCGGGCCCTCGTCGAGGAGGCCACGAAGAAGTCCGGCCTCGTGTGGGTCCAGGGCCCCGACGGCCCGGCGCGTGCGCTGTGGCACGTGTGGCACGAGGGTGCCGCGTGCCTGGTCGGCGACGGGCCCGGCGAGCAGCCGCTGCCGGACCTGGCCGACGGGACCGAGGCCGAGGTGACGGTCCGCAGCAAGGACAAGGGGGGCCGGCTGGTCTCCTGGACGGCCCGGGTCACCCAGCTCGCACCGGGCTCCGAGGCATGGGACGCGGCGGTCGCCGAGCTCAAGGGCAAACGGCTCAACGCGCCCGACGGCGAGGCCACGACCGAGCGCTGGGCCCGTGAGTGCCGGGTGCTGCGCCTGGAGCCGACCGGGGCGACGGCACCCCTGCCCGACGACTCCCTGTCCGAGCCACCGCTGCCGACTCCGGCGATCACCCGCCGGCCGATTCCGGCGGGCCTGCCCCGCCTGCTGCTGAAGAAGCGCAAACGCAAGTGACGTCCTAGGACGTCGGCAGCTGCCTGCCGTAGTCCACCGTCTCGTTCTTCTCCGGCTCCCTCAGGGAGAAGCCCTGCCCCCAGGCGGAGAACGTGAGGGTACCCGCCCCACCGGCCCGCTCCAGGCGCAGCGGATACGGCTTGCCCTCCAGGGACACCTCCAGGGTGCCGCCGGATCCCTTGCCGCCCGAGATGCGGATGGTGCGGATGCCCGCCTGCTCGTCGTGGCCGTCCGTCGCGAGCTTGCCGTGCAGGGTCAGCAGACCGTCGAGGAGGACTCCCTTGTCCGTGAAACCGCTGAACTTCTTGTACGAAGGGTCGCCCTGCGGCACCTTCACGAACTTGCCGCCGAGCTTGGACGCCGCGGCAGCGTCCGCCGCGCCGGCCTCGCCCTGGCCCGCGCCGTGACTCCAGAACTCCGCGTCGGCCTTGAGGAAGAGGTGCTCGCCGACGCGCAGCAGCCGGAAGGTCGTCCCCTTGGTGGTGACCGACCCTTCGCCGCCGTCGTCCTTCAGCCGCATGTCGAGGGCGTATGTGCGCCCGCCGCTGACGACGCTGCCGTGCACCCGGACCGCCCCGGCGGACTCGGCGGCCGTACGGGTCTTGGCCTGGATCTTCGCGGCGGGCAGTCTACCGACCCCGTTGGTGCCCTCGTTCGGATCCTCCGCGCAGCCCGTGACCACCGTTCCGGTCACGACCAGTGCGCACATCGCGCTCGCGAGCGCGGCACTGCGGTTGCGGCCCTGGCGAATCGGAGTCACAGGTGGGGCTGCCTCTCTGACGGGAGACCTGAACGGCGTATCGCAGGGTACCGGGGTCGTGCGGGCCGTTCGGAGCCAGTCCGTCCGGACCGTCCGCCGACGCGTCCCCGATCGGGACGGGCTAGCCTGAAGCCCACCCGAGCAGGCAATTCGGAAGACACAGAGACAAAGACAGGCACACAGACAGGGACCACGAATCACCCCGCACGAAAAGGAGCCGCGGCCATGGCAGCGGGCGCCCCCCGGATCTTCGTATCGCACCTCTCCGGTGTCGCCGTCTTCGACCCCGCCGGCGACCAGGTGGGGCGTGTGCGCGATCTGGTCGTCATGCTGCGGGTGGGGCAGCGACCGCCGAGGCTGCTCGGCCTCGTCGTCGAACTCGCCACCCGCCGCCGCATCTTCCTGCCCATGACCCGGGTCACCGCCATCCAGTCCGGCCAGGTCATCACCACCGGCGTGCTCAACGTCCGGCGCTTCGAGCAGCGGCCCACCGAGCGGCTGGTCTTCGGGGAGCTGCTGGACCGGCGCGTCACGCTCACCGAGACCGGCGAGGAGGTCACCGTCCTCGACCTGTCGGTGCATCAGCTGCCCGCCCGCCGGGAGTGGGAGATCGACCGGGTCTTCGTCCGCAAGGGCAGGAAGGGAAGTGCCTTCCGGCGCGCCAAGGGCGAGGCGCTGACCGTCGAGTGGACGGCCGTCACCGGCTTCTCGCTGGAGGAGCAGGGGCAGGGCGCCGAGAGCCTGCTCGCCACGTTCGAGCAGCTGCGCCCCGCCGACCTGGCCAACGTCCTGCACCACCTCTCCCCCAAGCGCCGCGCCGAGGTCGCCGCCGCTCTCGACGACGACCGGCTGGCCGACGTGCTGGAGGAGCTCCCGGAGGACGACCAGATCGAGATCCTCGGCAAGCTGAAGCAGGAGCGCGCCGCCGACGTCCTGGAGGCCATGGACCCCGACGACGCGGCCGACCTGCTGGGCGAGCTGCCGACGGACGAGCAGGAGCGGCTGCTGAGCCTGATGCAGCCCGGCGACGCGGCCGACATGCGGCGCCTGATGTCGTACGAGGACCGCACGGCGGGCGGTCTGATGACCACCGAGCCGATCGTGCTGCGCCCCGACGCCACGGTCGCCGACGCCCTCGCCCGCGTCCGCAACCCGGACCTCTCCCCCGCCCTGGCCGCCCAGGTCTACGTCTGCCGGCCACCGGACGAGACACCGACCGGCAAGTACCTCGGTACGGTCCACTTCCAGCGGCTGCTGCGCGAGCCACCGCCCTCCCTGGTCAGCTCGATCCTGGACAGCGACCTGCAACCGCTCGACCCCGACGCGGACCTGCCCGCCATCGCCGGGTTCTTCGCCACGTACGACATGGTCGCCGCGCCCGTGGTCGACGAGGCCGGTTCGCTGCTGGGCGCGGTGACCGTGGACGACGTACTCGACCACATGCTCCCGGAGGACTGGCGGGAGACGGAGTTCCACCTGGCCGAGGAGGAGGTGGCGACCGATGGTTCCTGAGCGCGAGACCCTGCGCGAGCGCACGCCGTCCGGCTCCACGGCCGCGGGCCGGCCGCGCACCGCCCGCCTCGACCAGCCGGGCGTGCCCAGGCACCGGATCCTGCCCGAGTACGACCCGGAGGCCTTCGGACGGTTCTCGGAACGCATCGCGCGCTTCCTCGGCACCGGACGGTTCCTGGTCTGGATGACGGCCGCCATCATCCTGTGGGTGGCCTGGAACACCCTCGCCCCGCGCGACCTGCGCTTCGACGAGTACCCGTTCATCTTCCTGACCCTGATGCTGTCGCTCCAGGCCTCCTACGCAGCCCCGCTGATCCTGCTCGCGCAGAACCGGCAGGACGACCGCGACCGGGTCAATCTGGAGCAGGACCGCAAGCAGAACGAGCGGTCGATCGCGGACACCGAGTACCTGACCCGCGAGGTCGCCGCCCTGCGCATCGGCCTCGGCGAGGTCGCCACCCGCGACTGGATCCGCTCGGAACTCCAGGACGTGGTCAAGGAACTGGAGGAGCGGTACGACGGCCACCGTCACGGCTCGGTCGTATTCCCGACGGAACGGTCACCGGGACGTGACGCAGACGACCGCTGACAGGCTTTCCTACGCCCCGGTACGGCGCCGTACCATCGACCCTATGGCTACCGAAGACGCGGTGCGCGAGGCACTGGCGACAGTGAACGACCCCGAGATCCACAAGCCCATCACCGAACTTGGGATGGTCAAGTCCGTGGAGATCGGCGCGGACGGGGCGGTCGCGGTCACCGTGTACTTGACGGTCTCGGGCTGCCCGATGCGGGACACGATCACGCAGCGCGTGACCGAGGCGGTCTCCGGCGTGGAGGGCGTCACCCGAGTCGACGTCACGCTCGACGTGATGAGCGACGAGCAGCGCCGCGAGCTGGCGACCGCCCTGCGCGGCGGCCAGACCGAGCGCGAGGTCCCCTTCGCCAAGCCCGGCAGTCTGACCCGCGTCTACGCGGTCGCCTCCGGCAAGGGCGGGGTGGGCAAGTCCTCGGTGACGGTGAACCTGGCGGCGGCGATGGCGGCCGACGGCCTGAAGGTCGGTGTCGTCGACGCCGACATCTACGGCCACTCCGTGCCGCGCATGCTGGGCGCCGACGGCCGTCCGACCCAGGTCGAGAACATGATCATGCCGCCGTCGGCGAACGGCGTGAAGGTCATCTCCATCGGCATGTTCACCCCGGGCAACGCCCCGGTCGTCTGGCGCGGCCCGATGCTCCACCGCGCCCTCCAGCAGTTCCTGGCGGACGTGTACTGGGGCGACCTGGACGTCCTCCTGCTGGACCTGCCGCCCGGTACCGGCGACATCGCGATCTCCGTCGCCCAGCTGGTCCCGAACGCCGAGATCCTGGTCGTCACCACCCCGCAGCAGGCCGCTGCCGAGGTCGCCGAGCGCGCCGGCTCCATCGCCGTCCAGACCCACCAGAAGATCGTCGGCGTGGTCGAGAACATGTCCGGCCTGCCCTGCCCGCACTGCGGCGAGATGGTCGACGTCTTCGGCACGGGCGGCGGCCAGGTGGTCGCCGACGGCCTGACCCGCACGACCGGCACGAACGTCCCGGTCCTCGGCAACATCCCCATCGACGTCCGCCTCCGCGAGGGCGGCGACGACGGCAGGCCGGTGGTCCTGACGGACCCGGACTCCCCGGCGGGCTCGGCCCTGCGCGCGATCGCGGGGAAGCTGGGAGGACGGCAGCGGGGTCTGTCGGGCCTGTCCCTGGGGATCACTCCGCGGAACAAGTTCTGATCGAACGCCGCCGGGGGCAGTGCCTCAGGGGCGCGGGGAACTGCGCGACCAGCCACATCGCACCCGCAGCCGCCCCTGATCGCTCTGCCCCTACGGCGAAGGGGCGCCGAAACACCCGGCGCCCCCGCGCTCACGCGTACTCGGCGATGTCCTTGACCACGGCGAAGCCGAGCCCATACGCACTCATGCCCCGCCCGTACGCGCCCACGTGGACACCCGCCGACGTCGACCCGGCCAGCACCCACCCGAACTCCGACTCCCGGTAATGGAACGCCGTCGGCACCCCGTCCACCGGCAGCGACAGCTTCGACCAGTCGGACCCGTCCAGGTCATCCGCCAGCACCCACGCCGTCTCCGTCTGCTGCTCCAGCCAGTCGTCCCGCAGGGAGTGGTCCATCTGCCCGGGCCACGTGAAGGACAGCAGCCCCACACCGGCGAGCCACGCCGCCGAGGACACCGACGTCGCCTCCAGCAACCCCGTGCCGTCCGCGCTGCGCCGTGAGGGACTCGCCGCCACGGTCACCACGACCGCGAACTTCTCCTTGGCCTCCTGATCACCTCCGGCGGCGAACTCGTTGCGCACCGTCGGCTCGTCACCGTGCCCGATCGACCCGTGTTCCACGGCCCCGTCGGCCGTCGTACCGACCTGCATCAGCCAGCGCGGCCCCGTGAAGGCCTCGTCGAGGCCGTACCACGGGAAGGGCGCGCGCAGGTAGCCGTCGACCGTACGCCGGGCGGAGGGGACCTGTTGTCCGCCCTCCGCGGCCGGCGCCTGTGCGACTGCCCGACTCGTCGTCTCCATGTGCCCGGACGCCTCCTCGCTCTCGTCGGGCCGGAACGGCCCGCCCCCCTTCGGGCGGCGTTGCTGGTCCAGTACGGCCCGCCCATCAACTCGGCAGCATAGCCACACCGCTGCGAGCAGCAGGGAAACCGCCCGGCGCGTGGGCCGCACAGGCGCCTGGTTCAGGCCGTACGCAGCCCGACCGGAGTATGAAACGCGTCACGCGCGCCTGGGGCGTACGCCCCGGTGTGTCCGTGTCGCTCAGGTGGCGTCCGCGTCGAAGGGCGGCCGGTCGTCCCGGTCAGGGATCTCGGGCTTCTTCGTCATGTCGATACGGCCGCCGGACGAGCCGGAGGACGACGAGGAGGAGGACGTGTCGGAGTCACGGCCGTGGACGGCGTCGGTGACCTCGGCCATCTCCTTCTTCAGGTCGAAGCCGTTGCGGATCTCCTTGAGCCCCAGGTCCTCGTTGTCCAGCTGCTTGCGGATGAACGTCTTGGGGTTGAGGTCCTCGAACTCGAAGTCCTTGAACTCCGGGCCGAGTTCCTCCCGGATGTCGTGCTTGGCGCTTTCGGAGAACTCACGGATCTTCCGGATCGTGCGCGTCACGTCCTGGATGACCTTGGGGAGCTTTTCCGGACCGAAGACGAGCACGGCAAGGACGATGAGCGTCACCAGCTCGAGTGGTCCTATGTCATTGAACACCTGAAGCTCCTTGCGCTGTCCTCGGTCCTCGGCCCTCGGTGGTCATGCGGGTCTTGCCGTGGTCCGGGCCGGATCCACGGTACCCGGCGATCCGGTCCGACCGGTACCGTCCCGAGACCTCCGAGTGCGGGGAGTGGGAGCGCTTTCCCGAATGTTTGCCTTCTTCGTCCCTGTAAGTCCCGGACATCACGACTCAGCTGCCGCCGGAGGAGCCGAGGACGAGCGACACCGACCGCTCCTTGCCGGCGCGCTCCACGGTCAGCTCCAGCCGGTCGCCGGGGCGGTGGGCACGGGTCTTGACGATCAGTTCCTCGCCGGAGTGGACGCGCTGCCCGTCGACCTCGGTGATGACGTCGCCCGCCTTGATCCCGGCCTTGGCGCCCGGACCGCCCACGGTCACCGGCGGTCCGCCCTCGCCGCCCTCGGCGGCGACGCGGGCACCGTCGCCCGTGTAGTCCATGTCGAGCGTGATGCCGATCACCGGGTGGGTCGCCTTCCCGGTGTTGATCAGTTCCTCGGCGACGCGCTTGCCCTGGTTGATGGGTATGGCGAAGCCGAGGCCTATCGAGCCGGACTGGCTGCTGTCCGGCTCGGAGCCGCTGCCCGCCGAGCGGATGGCCGAGTTGATGCCGATGACCCGGGCCTTGGTGTCGAGCAGGGGCCCGCCGGAGTTGCCCGGGTTGATGGGCGCGTCGGTCTGGAGCGCGTCGACGTACGACACGTCGCTGCCGTCGCCCTTCTCGCCGCCCGCCGTGATGGGCCGCTGCTTGGCGCTGATGATGCCGGAGGTGACGGTGCCGGCCAGGTCGAAGGGCGCGCCGATGGCCACGACCGGGTCGCCGACCTGCACGTTGTCCGAGTTGCCGAGGGGCAGCGGGGTGAGTCCGCGCACGCCCTTCACCTTCACGACGGCGAGGTCGTAGCCGCTGTCGCGGCCGACGAGCTCGGCCTCGGCGGTCTCCCCGCCGTGGAAGGTCACCGTGATCTCGCCGGCGGATCCGGCGGGCCGCACGACGTGGTTGTTGGTGAGGATGTGCCCTCGGGTGTCGAGCACGAAGCCGGTGCCCGTGCCCTGCTCGCCGGAGCCGCTCACATGCAACGTGACCACGCTGGGCAGGGCCCGCCCGGCGATCCCGGCCACACTGTCCGCGTCCCGCCCGGCGGGCTCCTTCCCGGCCTGCGGCAACTCGATGCTCCCGATGCCGCCGCTGCGCTCCAGATACGTCCCTATGGCGCCGCCGACGCCCCCGGACACGAGCGCGAGCAACACGGCACCACCGACGATCGCCTTCCTGCCCCGCCGACGCCGCTGCTGCGTGCTGAGCACCCCCGCCCCGTTCTGCTGGAGAGGGACGTGGCCGCCAGGGGCCACGGGAGCTGCCCAGGGGTCGTAGCGCCACCAGGGGTCGGGGGCGGGAGTCGGGGCAGCCGCCGAGGGCGGGGGCGGGGTGTCGGCGTAGGCAGCCGCAGCGGGCACCGGCGCAGGGGCGCTGGGGGGCGGCACGGGCGCGGCAGGCGCGGGGATGCCGGGAGGCGGCGCCGGTGTCCCGTGCGGCGGCGGAACGGGCGTGGCGGGCATGGCCGACCGGTCCGCTGTCGCGACGCCCTGTGCCGGCGTCGCCGCCGGATGCTGCACCGGCGGCGCGGGCGCCCAGGGGCCGGGGTCGCCGTAGGGCGGTGTGCTGTACGGGTCGGGATCGTGCAGGGGCTTGGGGGCGCCGTCGACCGGCGCGGCGGAGGTGGCGCTCCCGGTCTCCGCTGCGGTGGGAGCCGACACGGTCGGCTCCACAGCGCTCCCGGCGGGCCCGCCCTGGGCCGGCACGGCGGACGTGGCGGGAACGCCGTCCTCGGCAGCCCCGGCAGGCGCCCCGGTCGGCTCGCCGTCGGCCGGTACCGGCTCGGGGCGCCTCAACTCGTAGTCGCCGCCGTCCTCGTCCTGCCGCACGGCAGGCCGCGCCAGCTCGAAGTCGCCGTCGGTGTCAGCCAAGTCCCCCGGGGCCGGCCCTGTGCTGTCCGGCTCCCCCGAAAGGCCCTGCGGCCGCGGACGGCTCCACCACTTGGCCTTCGTGGGCTTCCCCTCGTTCATGCTCTCCCCACAGCCGCGGCACGGCTCGACGGCGGTAGCCGCAGTTCGTCGAATCGGCGCCTCGGCCACGCCTCGGCCGCGGGCGCCACCCCCGGATTCAATCAGGTTCGCTCGCCGCCGCGCAGCGGCCGGTCAGCGGGCCGTAGCGGAGGAGGCGGCAGGAGAGGGGGACGAGGTCGTGTCCGGGAGGGGCACGGCGAGCAGGGGTGCCGCGATCTCGGGGACCGTGGACCACGGGCTCAAGGCGGCCGGCGAGGCCGTCTGAAGCGGACCTATCAGCGGGGACATGGCGGCGGCGCCGGCCATCACCGGGGCGGCCAGCGCGTGCACGGCGTGCTGCCCTGCGGCGGAATGCGGCACATACGGCAGCAGTGGTGCGGACACCTCGGTCGGGGCGGCCGGGGTGTGGCCGAGCACACTCTGGCCGTGCACCTGCCCGAGCAACGGCCCCGTGCTGCGGCGCCGCTGGGATTCGGGCTGCGTCGCGGCGGCCGTGCCCTGTGTGCGCATCGGGGTCACGTTGCTCCCCGTGCCGGAGCCGCCGCGGGCGTCCGTGTCGGTCGGGGTGCCGGTGGTGACGCCACCCAGGGCAATCGCCGCCAGGGACACGGCTCCGGCGGCCGCGAAGGCGAACCGCAGCCGCGAGGAGGATCTGTCGGGCTCGTGCCGGCCGACGTCGTGGATACGGAAGCCCCGGCTGCCCGGAGGCAGGCCGCGGTCGTCGGACGGCAGCACGGGGATGTGCGGCCGGGCCGGGACGTAGCCGAACTCGAACCGGTCGCCGCGCTTGGCTCCGAAGGCTCCGGACGATCCGAACCGTCCGGACAGTCCGCCGGGCAACCCTCCCCCGCCCGGCGGTGTGGCATCACCGTCCGGGCCGCCGCCCGCGGGTAGTCCCTGCAGGCGGGCCAGGAAACTCTCGGAGGGGGGCGGCGGGGCCGCCTCCGCGAAGACGTTCTTCAGCCGCCGCTGGGCGTCCACCTCCGCCTTGCACTTCGGGCAGGTGGCCACATGCGCCAGCACGCGCTCGCGCGCGTCATGACCGAGCTCTCCGTCCACCAGGGCGGAGAGTCGGTCTCCCAGGTGCTGCTCTGCGAGGTGTCCCTCGGAAGCTTCAGGCCGTGATCCGCTCACGCGCTCGCGCCCCCTCCTCCCAGTGCGGGAACACGGGGCACGAAGGAGCGGCGCTCGGCACGCGCCTCCGGTGAGCGGTGCGCGAGGGCCTTGCGCAGCTGGGAGCGGCCACGGTGGATCCGCGAGCGGACCGTGCCGAGCTTGACGCCGAGGGTCGCGGCGATCTCCTCGTACGACAGTCCTTCGATGTCGCACAGGACGACCGCGGCGCGGAACTCGGGGGCGAGGGTGTCGAGGGCCTGCTGGACGTCCGCGTCGAAGTGCGCGTCGTTGAAGACCTGCTGCGGCGAGGGCTCCTTGCTGGGCAGCCGCTCGGCCGCGTCCTCGCCGAGCGCGTCGAAGCGGATGCGCTGCTTGCGGCGGACCATGTCCAGGAACAGGTTCGTGGTGATGCGGTGCAGCCAGCCCTCGAAGGTGCCCGGCGTGTACGTCGACAGGGAACGGAAGACACGGACGAAGACCTCCTGCGTGAGGTCCTCGGCGTCGTGCTGGTTGCCGGTCAGGCGGTAGGCGAGCCGGTAGACGCGGCCGCTGTGCGTGCTGACGATCTCCTCCCACGTGGGCGGAGTCCACGCCTGCCCGTCCGCGTCGGTGGTGAAGGTCGCGGTCTGGGCGAAGTCAGCGGCGTGGCTGTGGTCAGCAGTGTCGTTCACGGATGTCGGCCTGCCCGCCGATGTGAAGAAGCGCCGGAGCACTCCTCCCCTATCCACAGGCGCAGCCGCACCTCCCCTGTCAGCTCTGGTGGTGTCCAGTGGAGCCCCTACCATAGCCACCTCGCCCGTTAGGACCGGATAAGCGGTTTTACGAGAATTTGATCTGCGCTGATACGCCTCGTACTGCTGCGTCGGCACTTGCTCGGCGCCTCGATCCACTGCCTGCCCCCCGTCACGACCCGCGCCACTTGCTCGTCCCTTTAAACGACCGGTCCCATCTGCGGGTTCCCGGGCCCAACGGATACAGTCACGCCCAGGCATTCACGGGGACAGGAGAGGGTCATTACCGGCAACCGGCAGACGAGCTGGGCGTTCGCCGACGCCTATGTCGCCGAGGACGACGCGCTGCGCTGGGCCCGGGACCGGGCCCGTGAGGCGGGGCTGCGCTCGGTGTCGCCCGGCACGGGTGCCGCGCTGCGGTTGCTGGCCGCCTCCGTCGACGCCAAGGCCGTCGCCGAGATCGGGACCGGCTGCGGTGTCTCCGGGATCCACCTCCTGCACGGTATGCGGCCCGACGGTGTTCTGACCACCGTGGATCCCGAGCCGGAGCACCAGCAGTTCGCCCGCCAGGCCTTCCGCGCCTGCGGCTTCGCCAGCAACCGGGCCCGCTTCATCCCGGGCCGCGCCCTGGACGTACTGCCCCGCCTCGCGGACGCCGGCTACGACCTCGTCTTCTGCGACGGCGATCGCCTGGAGGTCATGGACTACCTCGCTGAATCGTTGCGGCTGCTGCGCCCCGGCGGGCTCGTCGTCTTCGAGGGCGCCTTCGCGAACGGCCGGACGGTGGACTCCGGTCCGCAGCCCACCGAGGTACTGCGGCTGCGGGAACTGCTGCGCGCGGTGCGCGAGAGCCAGGAGCTGGTGCCGTCCCTGCTGCCGGTGGGCGACGGGCTGCTGTGCGCGGTGAAACGGTAGCCGGGTCGCACGTTAATGGAGCCGAAGCCGGGGCAGGCGAAAGTCATCGGTGAGAAAACAGCCGCCCCGGCACCTCATGTGATGCCGGGGCAGCTGAAAGGGTATGGTCGCTTGCGCGTCAGCCGACGACCTTCTTGAGGGCGTCGCCCAGGGCGTCGGCCTCGTCCGGGGTCAGCTCGACGACGAGCCGACCGCCGCCTTCGAGCGGAACGCGCATGACGATGCCCCGCCCCTCCTTGGTCACCTCGAGCGGGCCATCACCCGTCCGCGGCTTCATGGCCGCCATGCTCGTTCCCCTTCCTGAAACCCAGCTCATCGTCAAAGCCGACGCCCCTGAGAAGGGCACAGTGCGGTCCTTGACACAGGACACGCGTCACCGGCATCGAACACATTGCTTCCAAGCCATTATCCCGCATCTCAGGACCCGATGACCAACATCAGTCGGCATCGCTTGGGCAACGCACGCGAGCAAAACCACTCAATTCGGCGATGAGACTGCGATACTCCGCCACCGCGCACACATCCGCCGAACGGATCCGGACGAGAATTGTTTGACGCAGGTCACACGTCCGGTCCGATCTCCCGTCGGCGATCTCCGTCATGCTGTCCTCAGACCCGGGACGTACCGGCCGGTACGTCCCCGAGCTGTGACACGGAGGGGATACGCCATGGCCGACACCGTGCTCTACGAGGTGAGCGACGGACTGGCGACGATCACGCTGAACCGCCCGGAGGCGATGAACGCGCTGAACGTGGCGGCCAAGGTCGCCCTGCGGGAGGCGGTCCGGTCCGCGGCGGACGACACCGCCGTGCGGGCGGTGCTGCTGACCGCCGCCGGTGACCGGGCGTTCTGCGTCGGGCAGGACCTCAAGGAGCACATCGGCCTGCTGATCGAGGACCGGGAGACCGGTTCCAGGCAGACCATGAGCACGGTGCGGGAGCACTACAACCCGATCGTGCGGACGCTGGCCGAGGCCGCGAAGCCGGTCGTCGCCGCCGTGAACGGGGTGGCGGCCGGGGCGGGCTTCGGCTTCGCGCTCGCGGCGGACTACCGGATCGTGGCGGACACGGCCGCGTTCAACACCTCCTTCGCCGGGGTGGCGCTGACCGCCGACTCGGGGATCTCGTGGACGCTGCCGCGGGTGATCGGCCCCGGGCGGGCGGCTGACCTGCTGCTCTTCCCGAGGAGCATCAGCGCGCAGGAGGCGTACGAGCTCGGCATCGCCAACCGGCTGGTGCCGACCGGTGAGCTGCGCGCGGAGGCCGAGAAGGTGGCGCGGGCGCTGGCCGAGGGGCCGACAGCGGCGTACGCGGCGCTGAAGGAGTCGATGGCCTACGGGCTGACGCACTCTCTGGAGGAGACCCTGGAGAAGGAGGACGAGCTCCAGACCCGGGCGGGCTCCTCCGAGGACCACGCGATCGCGGTGCAGGCCTTCGTCAACAAGGAGAAGCCCACGTATCTGGGCCGCTGACCTGCTGCGACGGGGTCATGTGCGACGCGCGATGCAGGCCTGGAGGTGGTCGTCGACCAGTCCGCAGGCCTGCATCAGCGCGTACGCCGTCGTCGGGCCGACGAAGCGCAGGCCCCGCTTCTTCAGCGCCTTGGACAGGGCCGTCGACTCGGAGGTGACGGCCGGGACGTCGGAGAGCGCCTTGGGGACGGGGCGGGTGCCCGGCTCGGGAGTGTGCGACCAGATCAGCTCGTCCAGTTCGCCCGGGGCCCACTCGGCCAGCACGCGCGCGTTGGCGAGCGTCGCGTCGATCTTGGCGCGGTTGCGGATGATGCCGGCGTCGGCCAGGAGGCGCTCGCGGTCCCCGTCGGTGAAGGCGGCCACCGAGGCGATCTTGAAGTCCGCGAAGGCGGCGCGGAAGCCGGGGCGGCGACGCAGGATCGTGATCCAGGACAGGCCGGACTGGAAGGCTTCCAGGCTGAGGCGCTCGAAGAGCGCGTCGTCGCCGTGGACCGGGCGGCCCCACTCCTCGTCGTGGTACGTCACGTACTCCGGGGCGGACAGGGCCCAGGGGCAGCGCGGCGCGCCGTCCGGGCCGGCGAGGGCGGCGCCGTCGCTCATGGCCGGTCCTCCTGGCGCGGGGCCGGCTTGTGCGTGGACACGTGGTTCTCCGCTGAGCTGTGGTTCTCCCTGGACACCGGGCCGTGGGGGCCCGCCGCTCGGGCGCCCGCCAGGGCCGACTCCAGGTCGGCGATGCGGGCGTCACGCTCGGCGAGCTCGGCGCCCAGGCGACTGAGGGCGTCGTCCACGTCCGCCATGCGGTAGCCGCGGGCGGCGAGCGGGAAGCGCAGGCCCTCCACGTCGGCGCGGTCGACCGGGCGGTCCGGGGGCAGCGGGTCCCGCAGCCGCTCGGGGGCGGCCTCGGGCAGCGGGCCGTTCTCGCCGCCGCCCACCACGGCGAGGGTCACCGCGGAGACCACGACGGCCAGCGCGACGACAAGGAACAGGAACATAACCATCGCGGAGCCCCCACGGTCGGATGTGTCGGTGTCTTCGGACACGGATGGTGTCAGGCTCCGATCGTGCCATGCGCGTCTGACAGTTAGGGTCGCCGGCGGCGGAAGACGGGGTCGTACCAGGAAAGGTCACAGCGGATGCTCAGGCTGGGCAGGCGGGAATTCGGGCCGCACGAGCCGGTGATCATGGCGATCGTGAACCGGACCCCGGACTCCTTCTACGACCAGGGCGCGACCTTCCGCGACGAGCCGGCCCTCGCGCGCGTGGAGCGGGCGGTGGCCGAGGGAGCCGCGATCATCGACGTCGGCGGGGTCAAGGCCGGGCCGGGCGAGGAGGTCACGGCAAAGGAGGAGGTCCGGCGGACGGTCGGTTTCGTGGCGGAGGTGCGGCGGCGGTTCCCGGACGTGGTGATCAGCGTGGACACGTGGCGGGCCGAGGTCGGGGCGGCCGTGTGCGAGGCCGGGGCGGACCTGCTGAACGATGCGTGGGGCGGGGTGGATCCGGGGCTTGCCGAGGTCGCCGCGCGGTACGGGGTGGGGTTGGTGTGTACGCACGCGGGCGGTGCGGAGCCGCGGACCCGGCCGCATCGGGTGGAGTACGACGACGTCATGGCCGACATCCTGGACGTGACGGTCGGGCTGGCCGAGCGGGCGGTGGAGCTGGGCGTGCGCAGGGAGTCGATCATGATCGATCCCGGGCATGACTTCGGGAAGAACACGCGGCACAGTCTGGAGGCGACTCGGCGGCTGGGGGAGATGGTCGCCACAGGGTGGCCGGTGCTGGTGTCTTTGTCCAACAAGGACTTCGTCGGGGAGACGCTGGATCGGCCCGTGAAGGAGCGGGTGGTGGGGACGTTGGCTACGACTGCGGTGTCCGCGTGGCTGGGGGCGCAGGTGTACCGGGTGCATGAGGTCGCCGAGACGCGGCAGGTGCTGGAGATGGTGGGGGCGATCGCGGGATGGCGGGAGCCTGCGGTTGCCCGGCGTGGGCTGGCCTAGGCCGTGTTTTGGAACGTGCGGGCGGCCAGCCATTTGGTGAGGTCGCCCGCGATCCGGCCGGTGTCGATCTCGTTGGTCACGTGATGTTCG